>NZ_JAKKRK010000034.1:0-57791 GCF_025654545.1 Shewanella sp. SM20
CGACCTAACTCAGTCAAGGTCAGTGTCTTACATTCAATCAGTGCCTTAGAGGCCAGCATCAAGCTGTTTAATCGTTTTAGGTGAAGTTCTGGGCAGTATTGGTGTAAAGAATGTTGTAGGATATTGGCTTCGCGCATCTTGTTGTCCAAGTGTAGTTTTTAGCGAAACCATTTGATCATGCAACAAGATGCGCTTCCACTCTAATTTGATGATTTATTTGTAAATCATCAGGGGATTCTTCAGTACTAAATACTGAATCTTAACTCATTCGCTTAGCCATGACATGATTCGAATTCAATTGCAGTAAATCCCATAAGTTACCGTAGAGATCTTTAAACACAGCGACTGTGCCATAGTCTTGTTCTTGCGGCTCGCGCGCAAACTCCACGCCATCGGCGACCATACGGCGATAATCACGCCAAAAGTCATCGGTATTTAAAAATAAAAACACCCGACCACCCGCCTGATTACCGATAAAATCGAACTGCTCAGGTTTAGACGCCCGCGCTAACAAGATAGAAGTGCCCTTAGAACCCGGTGGGGCAACAACGACCCAGCGCTTATCTTGCTCAGCTTGATAAGTGTCTTCGACTAATTCGAATTTTAATTTATTCACATAAAAATCAATCGCCTCGTCGTAATCTCTTACGACTAAGGCGATATGCACTAGAGCTTGTTTCATGGCGACCTTAAATCAATCCTATTTAGTCACCAGTTTACAGGTCATTTCTGGTGCTTCGTAGCCCCAAACCACTTTCGCTTCGCCTTGATGTTCCCATAGGCTTTCATTGCGGCCTTGATACTTAGCGCCGCTGCCGCTGGGTTGCACAAACATTAATGAAGTACTATCACCATGTTCAGCAATCAGGGTGGCAGGTTCGGTTTTAAAATAAGTCACGACCACTTCGTTAGCTGGATTGCCGTCACAGGCATAAAACACTGGGCCGGTCATGTCGACTAAACGATATTGTGCCTGCAGTTCGGCAATGCGGGTTTGATAGCTAGATTCAATACACGCGTGCTTATCGTCGCTCTTCCAGCATTCATTACGGCCTTTCACCCAACCACGTTGCATCGCCTTTAAAGTAGGAGGTTGTTCATTCTTCGCTTTTTCAAGCGCTTGGCTATAGACCTTAGCTAACTGATTATCAAGTTGGTTCAGCCCTGCATCCTTACAGACCATGTCTTCAATACTGCCAGCATTCACTTTCGTGCAATCAAAAGAAGGTACGTTAGCCGCCATTGCTCCCCCACTTAACGCGCTAACCATCACGCCTGCGGCACAGTACCATTTGAAACCCAATCGATTACTTATCACCTTATTTGTTAACTTAGCCATCTCAATTCCTTTGTATTTCTGTGGTTTGTTTTAACGCTTGCCATAGCTAACCCTATTTAGGCTTAACCGAGCCTGACTCAAAGCACTCTGCCTTGAAGAACCATGCCTTAAAGTGCACTCATAGTGATGTAATTTACTTTTATCTCGGTTCTAACTTAAGACTTAACCCTCTGCCGATATGCTGCGAAAACACCTAATTCTAGTGCGCTGCGAGGAAAATGCCCAGAGGCGAAGAGCCACTTACCAAGCAGTGTCCGCCTGCATAATCGGACTCTCTAGCGCTAAAAAACCACAAAATTCTGATGAAATCGACTTACTCCAATTTGCGCATAGCTGATTAAACTGAATGACAAAACGGTTAATTTTTTACTTTGCACGCGATAGTGGTTGAATTTTCGAGTAAAATTGACTATTTTCACGCCGTTTGTCTCTTCACAAGGAAAAGGATCAACATGGAACAAGTTATTACCGCAGGGAACGAGAATCCCATTCAAATGACAGATATTGTCTATTCGAAGGAAAAATCGCTGTTCACTCTGTTAGCTATTATTTCTGGGATCGTCTGGGCGGCATTGATCATAGGCACTTTTGGCATGGCGCTGCTCTATGTGTTGATGTTTTTCATTATTTATCTCTTTAGCCACTCCGCCTTTATCAGCTACTTAAAAGGCACGGCTGTCGAAATCAATGCAGAGCAATTTCCTGAATTACATAAACAATATTTAGCGTGTTGCGAACGTTTAGAAATACGCGAGCCACCACGCGCTTACTTATTGGCAGCCGATGGCATGTTAAACGCACTGGCGACACGCTTCCTCGGTCGCAACTATATAGTGCTATTTTCATCGATTGTGGATGCGCTTGAGTCAGATAAAGATGCGCTCAACTTCTATATCGGCCACGAGTTAGGCCATATTCGCCGCAATCATATAGGTAAAGCGCCCTTCTTAGTCTTCGCCACTTGGTTACCTTTAGTGGGTGCGGCTTATTCTCGCGCCTGTGAATATACCTGCGATCTCCACGGATTACGTTGCTGCAACAGCTTACGTTCAGCCACAAATGCCGTTGCTGTGTTAGCCGCTGGTGTCGAGCAATGGAAACGTATGAATGTGGATCAATATATCCGCCAAGCCAGTGAGTCGAGTGGTTTTTGGATGTCGCTGCACGAGCTTAATGGCAGCTATCCTTGGTTGACCAAGCGCATGGCAAGAGTCCAAGCCAAAGCACAAGGAGTGGAATATGCACCGCCATCACGCAGTGCATGGGCCTATGTACTCAGCTTCTTTATGCCACGTTTAGGCACAGCAGGCGGTGGATTGATAATCTTCGCTGCGATTATTGGTATTGCTGCAGCAGTTGCGTTGCCAGCGTATAAGGACTATCAAGAGAAAATGGGTGCCGCCACGAGTTATGAGGCGCCAACCACGACCGAAGCCACACCAGCAGCATTGAATGTACCCGATGCGGCACTGGCTATTGCCAGTATCGACCAGCAACATCAAGCACTGGCACCGATCACTGACATCTTAGTCGGTTACTATCAAACCAACAAAGCTTGGCCAACCGAATTGGATGTGCTTGGACTCACGGACGAGCAGATTGCGACATTTAATCTGTACACAGATGGCATAGTCGGTTTTATAGGAAGCGAAGCACTCGGGGATTATCAAGGCTATGAAGTCTATTTATCGCCTCAAGTTGATGAGCAAAATAATATCACTTGGGTTTGCAGCAGCAACGGTATTCCGGATGAATATCTGCCAGTAGATTGCCAAGGCTAAGATCAAAAAGCGCTGCAAATGCAGCGCTTTTTAGTTGAGGACGAGTTAGCCTTTTTGAATCGTCATAGTCCAAGCAGCATCGCCCTTCTGGGCAAAGTGGGTCACCTCATGCCCGGCTTCAGCCGCCCAGCGGGGAATATTCTCAGTTGCTTGGCCACAATCGTAATCCAGTACCACTTTATCGCCAGTCTCAAGACTCGCAATTAAGCGTTGTAGCTCAATTAAAGGAAAAGGGCATAGCTTACCCGTTGTGTCGAGATACTGTTCCATATACAGCTCCTTTATAAACGTTAAATCTGCGCAAGACGCATTGGCCTCAGTAGCGCAAAATAGTTAAAGCACCAACTGCCAAATAAAATAGCAGGGATAAATAGCCAGCCTTGCCACGACAAATAAGCCGTGCCAACGAGCGCATTACCAAGCATGCAACCTCCGGCAAGCCCGCTCCCCACGCCCATCAATAGGCCACCAACAAACCCAAATAACACCACTTTATGACCTGGGTAGCGCCAGCGCTGCTCAGCACTGCCCCGGGCAGCGATAAAAGCGCCTACAAATAATCCCAAGAGAAAATATCCCGGCCAACTAAAGAACTTAGTGTTACCTGTGGTGACAAGATCCCATAACTGCGCACTCGGGCCACTGATCCCAACACTGCCTACACGGCCACTTTCAAGACTTGCAGGCCATGCAAGTAGCGCCAGTAAACCAATCAGCAAAGCACTTACAAAGGGATGCCAGCGCGCTTCAAACAACCAATGAGCTAAACCCGTTTTACGGGGTGCCATCAGTGCAACCGGACGTTTGCGGCGTTTGAGATAACCCAATGCCAACCACAATGTGAGTAATACGAGGACAAGCACGATCACCCAAGGGGAAACGCCCAGAGTTTGATAGAGCGTTTGGTCCTCAAGTTGATGCTGCTTAAAAGGTTTAAGTAGACCTTTCAACTCATCGAGACGCACTAATTTACTGGCAGCAATAAAACCGAGAACGGCCATCACACTGGCAGCCAACCCTTCGGCAGCGCGGTAATAGGCGCCAGTGGAGCAGCTTCCCGCTGCTGCCATACCCACACCAAACAATACACCACCGACTAAGGTTGCCAACCAAGGGAAATGCCCTTCTGGCAATTTAACCCAACCCCATTCGTAAAACAGGAACAGCCCTAGACTTTGGATGCTGATGGCAATCAAAATAGCGATCACCATGGTAAAGTCCCGTTGCAGATAGGTATCGCGGATCCCGCCCGCCATACAAAATCTCCCCCTTTGCATCACAAACCCCATGGCTAAGCCAATACTTAAGCCACTGAGAATAGTCAACATAGTCCTATCCTCAACGCTGGATCAGATAACGAATAGTCGGACCATTCTGCTCAATTTCCAGCACTTTATAACCATGATTTTTAGCATCGAGGGGAATGTTGTTAATAGACTGCGGACAGTCACTAATCACCTCGAGAATTTCACCGGGCTTTAACTTAGGCATAGCCTCAAGGGTAGCCACTGCGGGATAAGGGCAAGGTTCACCCACCATATCGAGTTGATAATCTGGAATATATTGAGCCATTACGCCGCCTCCGCTAGCAATTGTTCATCACGCTTCGCCTTACGGGCAAAGAAACGTTTTTCCCACAGCAACATAGCGCCAAAGGAGAGCCCCAGCAGCACATAGGTCAGCAATAATCCGCCTTTATCGCCAAAGCTGGTCAGTAAATTAACTTTGTCCCAGTTCGTTGCTAATGGCTGAGCGATATCATCCCAGTAATACGCCAGTAAGGTTGAACCCAACACGTTACCTAAGCCCACCCACCAGAAATGCACTTGGCCTTCGACTGCACGATACATCCAACCCGTTTCACAACCACCAGCCAGTACAATACCAAAACCAAACAGTAAGCCGCCGATCACCGCATTAGGGCCAGCCCACATGATCTTAGGCGGCACACCCAGTTGCACATAGCTATAAATACCTATCGCACTGACCGCCATACCTAAGATAATCGCCTTCGCCATGTGAGTACGACCAGTGATCCACATATCGCGGAACGCTGAGGTAAAGCAGATTTGGGCCCGTTCGATTAATAAACCAAAACCAACACCACAGAGCATAGCAATGCCGAGTTTTGGCGCATTGAACATAGTCAATAACCCCCAACCGACGATGCCTACAAACACCAGCATACCGATACGGAAACGACGTCTAGCTTGGTTTTCGTCCTGCTTGATTGAAGTCGCTTTATTTACCTTTTTCAGTTTTATCGGAATACGGAACATAGGCAGTAAGGTAAATCTTGCACCAAAGTAAGAGCCTGCTGCGGTCGCCAAAGCAAAGAACCAAGCATGTAAAGAGAACTGCGGAATACCCGTGAAGAAGGCGGCAAGGTTACAACCCATAGCTAAACGGGCACCAAAGCCAGCAATAATGCCGCCGATCAGTGCCTGAGCAATACGGATACGGCTCTGTGGCATACGCAGTTTGACGTTATTGGCCCAAAGCGCAGCAGCAATACAGCCACCAAACATACCGATAATCATCATGCCGTCGATACGATCTAGAGGAGAGCCCTGCAGACCTATCACTTTGAAATAACCCCAAGTTTCTGGTTCTGCACCTAAAAACTGCAGTAAATGACCCCCCCAACGAGTGAATTCCCCAGTAACAGCCCAGAAGGTTCCGGTCAAACCAAAATAGTAAGTAGAAAGGATACCCGCAGCGATAACCGCTGGCATAGGTGCCCAAAAACGGACTAAATATTCTTGTTTAAATTGTTGCCATGTCATGTCATTACCCTAATGAACGAGACTATAAAAAATAAGCGCAATGCGCTTATAACCTGTGTGCCAGTGTGATTGAAGTCGTTCGACAACTTCAATCACAAGTGGCCTCACGCTTAAATGGCTTTAGCTAAGCTGACACACTGCTGCCCCAACAGGCGATAACCGTGGGTGTAAAGCGTTGCCCTGCCATTACGGCAAAAACCGATAAGCGTGATATTGCTTTTCTCTGCTAATTCCAACGCCAGTGAAGTCACGGCGGACATAGCAAACAGAATTTGGATATTGGCACTAGCGGCCTTTTGCACCATCTCAAAACTCGCGCGACTGGTGAGCAATACGGCCACTGGACGTTCCACATTGTGAGCGGAAAAGGCGCCAATTAGCTTGTCTAGTGCGATATGCCTGCCTATATCCTCATAGGCGGCGATGATCTGTCCTTGATGGTTAAGCCCCATGGCCGCATGAGTGGCGCCCGTCAGCTTAAAATGTTGTTGATTATCTTGAATTTGCCCAAGTGCGACCTGTAAGTGTTCGATATCGAATCTGGCATCTGAGTCCACCCGCATCACAGGCTTGACGGCCTCTTCGAGCTGGGCGACGCCGCACAATCCACAACCTGTGCGTCCTGCCATATTGCGCCTTTGCTGCTTGAGTTCCATAAAGCATCTTTGGTTGATTTCCACTTGGATCAACACGCCTTCACTGGTGAACTCGAGCTCAACCCCTTTGATATCATTGATATGGGAAACGATACGTTCAGATAACGTAAAACCAATAGCGAAGGCTTCTAAATCTTGAGGGCTCGCCAACATCACGGTATGCGCTATGCCGTTATAGACCAGTGCAACCCGCACTTCATTAGCTAAGTAGTCAGTCAGCTCAGATGCGTGCCCATGTTCTAACAAGATCACGTTTCTTTCTGTCACCACTTCATGTGAATGATATTCCATAGCGCCCCTTTAAAACTATAAAACCAAATAAAAACAATTAGTTTGATGACAATTTAAGACTTGTATCACAAACCCATAAACTAAATAAGAATCGCCTTGAATCATCCTTACGCATTTTCTACTATCCCTAAGTCTTCTATTGGAAGAACGTCGTCTCCGGTGAGGCGTCCGGATTTCAAATCCGGGTAGGGCTGCCAGCAGTCCTGGGTAGGTTCGACTCCTATGTTCTTCCGCCAATTCTCATGGGAAAAAAACAACTCCGCATCCCGAACTTCTCGGCTATTACTGCGATACTTCCTACGGGTAAAACCACTTCTGTCAAAGAACTCAAGCAGTTGAATACTCACCTTACGCCCAAGCCCAACCATGTCTTTAAATTCTGCCGTTTCGAGCTTGCCGTGTTCTGCAATATGAGTACGCACTAAGCTGGCGTAGTAACAGATTTGCTCGCTGAGCAAATACCTGTCCTTCACCACAGCAGTAATAAACCCCTGCTGCACCAGCTGGAAACACAGCAGCCTTAATTTGGCAGGTTCAAGCTCAAGGTATTCGCCCATTTCGGTGACCCACACGGGGGCGGTTTGCTCGGCAAGCCAAGGCGCAAGTGCCTGCCAACAATGCTGAGCCTCAGCATCTAGCACTATTTTGTGTTCAGCGAGCTGCAACAAGGCACCACGCAGCACCATGCGACCTTCTTGGCAAAGCGTGTCGAGCACTTTATTGGCTAATTCGGGCGGCAAAGCGCTGTGGCTCATGCGCTGCAAGCGATTACGCCCAAGCCCAAGTTGGTCAGGATGCTGTTGATGGAACTCGTTAAGTAAAGTAATAAACTGTTGTTTTTCTTGCTCAAGTAAACTTGTCGCTATAGCAAATGCCCCAAAACGAACTAAACCCGCTTGGGCTAACAGCATTGCCAGCCCTTCGTCAGTTAATTGCCAACGCCACGCGATTTCATCAAGCTCTAGCGCCTGAGTTTGGCCGAGTAAAGCCACCACATGGGCAGGATTATCCAAACGCGCTAATTGCAGCAATCTCGCGACTCGTTCAGGCGTGCGTTTCTTACGATTAGGGACTTTCAGCGCCAACACTCGCCCCGCACCTAAAGTCTGTTTACCCCCAATGTGTCGCAGGACAATTCGATCGTTCTGGCATAGGAGTAGCGGCTTTTCGAGTACTAACTCCGCCAGACAGAAGCCTTCTTCATCAGCTTCATTTAACAGGGAAACTCGACCTAAAGTATGATCGGCGCCATGGTGACAGTGGACATTTTGCCAATGCACTAATGGCTCACAGCCTAAAAAATCGAAGGCTCGAATGTGCACAACGGGGCGGCTACAGAGCTCGGCTTGAGGCAAACTGCTCAACCAATCGCCACGCTCTGGCTCCCTATGGTTATCGACACCCGTTAAATTGAGTGCTACGCGTGTACCCGTGACAGCCCTTTGGGCTTCTTGTCCCTGACAATGTATGCCTCGCACTCTGAGTTTGGCCTTTTGCCCTGAGCTAAAAAGACTATCCCCCACACATACGCTGCCGCTGATCACTGTGCCAGTCACGACACAACCCGCACCTTTCACACTAAAGGCGCGATCGAGCGTCATCCTAAAGCTGCTGGCATCCTCCGCCCGCTTTGACTCTTTCTCACCTAAATCAAGAATATGCGCCTTCAGCGCCGCCACGCCATGAGATGCTAAATCGGCGGTGCCATTCGCCGACACTTCAAAAACACCACTGGCCTCAATGCCATACTCGGCGAGCAAAGTGAGTCCATCGGCGACAAGCTGTGCCGCCGTGCCACTATCAACTAAATCCCGCTTAGTTAGCACTAAGGTCAAACTGTGCAAAGGTAAGAGCGCAAGAATTTGCAGATGCTCACGGGTTTGCGGCATTACGCCATCGTCACAGGCCATCACTAACAGGGCATGCCGAGCATGACTCACGCCCACCAGCATGTTGTTGATAAATTTTTCGTGGCCGGGCACATCGATAAAGGCAAGGCGCGAACCATCTCGAAGTGGCATAAACGCATAGCCAAGATCGATCGTCATACCGCGGCGTTTTTCCTCCGGCAGACGATCGGTATTCATCCCAGTCAAAGCGCGAATAAGTGTACTCTTGCCATGATCGACATGACCCGCAGTAACAATGATCACAACTGCACACCTAAAGTGCTCAACTCGGCGAGGAGTTCGGCTTCACTATCAAGACCGCGCAGATCTAATCTGAGTTGGTCCTGACTCATGCGACCTATGATAGGCCGTGCCGCCTGCTTAAATTGTTGTTCTAACAAACTTAAACTACCGCCATTGAGTGCGGTAAAACACAACGCCACTGAGGGTAAAAAAGTATCTGGCTGTGAGCCACTGCCGACTTGTGTTTGGCACTCGACTAACTCAATGCGATAACAAGGTTCAAAATATGGAACCAAAGCTTGCTGTAAGCGACGACCAATCTGCCATAACGTCTCTTGGCTACGGGCAAATTTCGCCATAATAGGCAGCTCAATGTCTAAGGTTTCAGGGTTAAGATAGTGGATCAATGTCGCTTCTAACGCCGCCAAAATCAGCTTATCGCAACGCAGGGCGCGCTTTAGTGGATGACTCTGTAACTGCTTAATCAGCGACTGTTTGCCAACGATCAAACCAGACTGAGGGCCACCCAATAGTTTATCGCCGGAAAAACTGACTAGATCGACTCCATCGGCTAGCATGGCTTGGGGCGTAGGTTCTTGCTTTAGACCAAAGCGGCGCAGATCAGTAAGTGAACCGCTGCCAAGATCTGAAATGAGTGATATGCCACGCTCACGGCATAACTGACCCAGCCTTGCCTCCTCCACTGCGGCAGTAAAACCACTGATATGATAATTACTGGTGTGGACCTTCATTATCGCAGCGGTATTTTCAGTAATGGCCTGCTCATAATCCTTAAGGTGAGTCCGATTGGTGCTGCCGACCTCGACTAAGGTGCAACCCGCTTGGCGCATAATGTCAGGGATGCGAAACGCGCCGCCAATTTCCACCAACTCACCACGGGAGACTATGACTTCTTTCCCCGCAGCCACCGCTGACAGCATCAACAACACAGCTGCGGCATTGTTATTCACGACACAACAAGTCTCGGCACCCGTTAAGCGCTGGATTAAAGCACTGATTGCATTATCCCTGTGACCACGTTCACCAGCCGCAAGCTCAAACTCCAGCGGTGTGGGGTAGCGCATAACAGAAGTCACGGCTCGAATTGCCGCTTCTGACTGCTGCGCTCGGCCAAGGTTGGTATGCAATATGGTGCCAGTGAGATTCCACACAGGTTTTAAGCTGTGGCTGTAATCATTAGACAGTTGATCAACCAAACATCTGTGCAATTGCGCAAGATCGCCACACCATGTCGGCAAACGGTGCTCGCGGCCGATTAAGCTGCGCGCCGCCTTTAACTGGGTATCCAGTGCGGCCTTTACTGCCGCTTTGCCGTAGGACTGCAGCAATACTACAAAACTAGGCTCTGCAAGTAAGCTATCCATTGAAGGCAAAGCTCGGTACAGAACTTGTAGTGTTTCAGGTGCTTGGGTCATCATCTGTGTCATTTTGTTTATATTATTGCCATTGGTTTATAAAAAGCAGGAAGGGATCAACAACCCGACTCCCTCCCGCATTTGTTTAAGCTATGTGGCTTACGTGGTTTCGTGGGCCAGTAGCAGTGGGTTCAATGTTGTCGCCCCAAAGCCCTTAGCATTTAGCTCACTGTCTAACATCAAGGTCGCGAGATCGTCTGCCGCCACATCCATAGAAGGTGACTTTTCGACGAACATCATCTTGGTATAACCATGACATTCATCGCAGCTTTCGATCCGCACTTGAGCCTTGGCATCATCTAGCGACCAAATCGTCATCTCTTTGTCCTGACCGCAACTGGTGCAATGGGCACGAATGTAATGCCATTCGCTCTCGCACAGACTGCAATGCAGGTAGCGCAAACCAGCTCGGGGCTGATCGACAATCACACTCGCCACCGGATGACATCCACACACGGGACACATACTCTGCTGCGCCACCTTGCACGGATCCATCCGCTTGATGACCATAGGTGCCCAATGCGACCAATAAACGCCCATCGCCGCCCAAATGAATAAGCTAAAACGGGCAGGCACCTCACTGACATGCCCTTGGCGTAGTGAACGCCCCCACGAACTCAGTTGCTCGGGTGATTGCTGCATCAACAAACGCACTACCCGAGCTATGGATTCATCCACCTGCGGCAACAAATCACTTAACAGTTGCTGTAGCAGTCCCTGCCAATAGCTATCTGCCTCTGAGCCCAACAGGGAAAGCGGAGTCGCCTCATCTTTCCCCCAAGCGAGAAGCTTACCAAAGTCAGCCTCCTGCGCTAACCTGGCCTGTATAGAGACCAAACGGCGACATAGCTCAAAGTAATCAGCCAGCGGCGAGTCCTTGGCCAATGACAGCAAACGTTGCGCCCTTCTGTGATACACAGCTTGGGGATCTGCCGCTTTTAACGGTTTAAGTTCCAGCGGCGATTCGCTGCCTTGGGCCAGAGGTATCTCGGCTGTATGACTCATTAATGTTTCTCCACGTCCGAATGTTCATCCAACATCACAGGGTGATGTTTGCGGCACCAAGCCTTAGAGACTTTGCCGTAAAGCATGCCTGTAACCGACCCTTCCACCCATGTCGCCATCCAGAAATGCACCATCACAAAAATCAACATGATGAGCGCACAAATGGCGTGCAACAGAATGGCCCAACCCACCACAGTGGCGGAGAAATAGGGCGCAAAGTAAGGCTGCCACATGATGATTCCCGTCACCGTTAAAGTGATAGATGTCAGCACGAAGGCGCGAAACAATACCTTTTGCCCAGGGTTGTAATGGCCGATAGGCGGGATTTTCTCCTCGTTCTCGAACATCACATCCTTAATGGCGAGCATCCAAGCGAGGTCGTGCTTTTCCCATTTGTTGTGTTTGTAGTAACGCACCAACATCAACATCAGAGGTAAGCACATCATCAAGCCCGCAATGGGATGAATAAACTTCGCCAATTGCGGTGTGCCCGCTATCGCCCCAAGCCATTGAAACGACGGATAGAAGAAGGAAAAGCCAGTGAGAAATGTCACTAGGCCAACCGCCACAATGAACCAATGACAGATGCGATCGAACAGCTTGTGACGCACTATCATTTCTTGCTTATCATGCTTGCTCATTTGTCGGCCCCCTCTTCCTGCTTAGCCTCTTCCTCTGGCGGTTGATAACCCGGTTGGTCTTCTTCGACTATGTTGCGACCGACGGTGATCTTATGCAGACAAGCGACGGCGGCAGTGGCAAGAATGCCCATAGTGCCTAAAGGTTTGACCCAGTCCTGCCACAGAGTAAGTGACAGTGGGATCTGCGGGTTATCGGGCATGTTGTAGCTTTCGGGCTGCTCGATATCGTGCAATATCATCATCATACCCGTGCCACCTACACCCTCAGGGTTATAAAGTCCTGCCTTAGCAAAGCCCTTTTCCTTCAGTTCTTCGACCCGTTTTTGCGAGTAGAACAACATGTCCTCACGGGTGCCAAAACGCAGCGCCCCTGTGGTACAGGACTTAACGCAGGAAGGTTCCAATCCCACAGCCAAACGGTCAGAGCACATAGTGCACTTGTAGGCCTTGTTATCCTTAGGATCGATTTTGGGCACATCGAAAGGACAAGCACTGGCGCAATAACCGCAGCCGATACATTTGTCCGAATCGAAGTCCACCACACCATTGGCGTGCTGGATAATCGCGCCAGAGGTCGAACAGGCCGTTAAGCAGGCAGGGTCAGCACAGTGCATACAGGCCGAGTGGGTAAATTGCCAACGCAGCTTGTTGCTTTCCATCACCTCATGGAACTCCATCAGGGTCCAACATTGGCCCGATAGCGACATAGGGTTTTGGTAACTGCCTTGGAAGGTGCCCACCTCTTCCCGTAAATCATTCCACTCAGAACACGCCACTTGGCAGGCTTTACAGCCATTACACTTAGTGGCGTCGAACAGCTTAGCGACCTTTTCTGACGAATTACGCCCCTTTGCCGCAGGCGTCACCGCTGAAGTACCGGAGCGGCGGATAATGTCTTGTGATGCCATAATCAGATCCCCTCCGCTTTAGTGATGTTAACCAAAAATGCTTTGAACTCAGGCACCTGTGTATTTGCATCCCCCACTTCCGTGGTGAGTACGTTACAGGAGTAACTCTTACGAGTGAGCGCATTATGGCTGCCGTGACGGGGTAACCCGACGGTATGGACTAACTGGCCATTTACCTTTAACGGCTGTAGCCGTTTAGTCACTAAGGCTTTGGTTTCAATGCTGCCGCGTTTAGAGCTGACAGTGACCCAATCCCCATTGGCGATACCTTTTTCTGCCGCTAACATTTCATCGATTTCGACGAAGGTTTCAGGCATAGAAATCGCAGCTAAACGAGCATGCGTAGACCAGAAGTTAAAGTGTTCAGTTACACAGTAAGTAGTTGCCACATAAGGGAAGTCCTTATAGGAACCTAAGGTTTCCTTCACACCCGGTAACATACGTACCGCAGGGTTACTGGTGACCTTGTGTAACGGGTTCAACCCAATAGGCGACTCCATCGGCTCGTAGTGCTCAGGGAACGGACCTTCGGCCAATAATTTAAGGGCGAAGAAACGACCCACACCTTCGGGTTGCATGATGAAGGGGCCAGCGGATTCCTGTGGTGTTAACTTCATATTGAAGTCGCCCACATCGATACCGTGCCACTTACCGTCAACCCACTCGACGATAGTGCGTTTTGGATCCCAAGGTTTGCCGTTGATATCGCAAGAAGCGCGGTTATACAGCACACGACGGTTTGCTGGCCAAGCAAATGCCCAACCCGGAGTAACACCTTTACCGGAAGGATCATGGTTGTCACGGCGAGCCATCAAGTTGCCTTCTTCGGTCCAAGAACCCGCATAAATCCAACAGGCGCTGGCGGTACTACCATCAGCTTTCAGTTCAGCAAAACTACTGAGCTGACGTCGAGTCACGAGATCCTTACCGTTAAGCTCGCGAGCGATTTCTTCAGCGTGCGGTGAGTGAGGATTGTGGTAATTCCAGCTCATCGCGTGCACTGGTTCAGGCAGTTTACCGCCCTCTTGTTTGTACAGTTCACGCATTGCCATTAAGACGCCGGAGAGAATCTCAGCATCTGGCTTGGCTTCACCCGGCGGGTTAGCTCCCTTCCAATGCCACTGCATCCAACGGCCAGAGTTGACGATGGAACCTTCTTCCTCGGCAAAACACGTCGTAGGTAAACGGAACACTTCCGTCATGATTTCAGCGGGATTGACTTCATTGAAGCCATCGGCATTTTGCCAGAAGGTTGCAGTTTCCGTTGCCAAGGCATCCAACACCACCATGTATTTAAGATTACTCAAGGCTTTGAGTACCTTATTACGGTTTGGCATAGAGTTAATGGCGTTAACACCTTGGATAATGTAGCCATTCACTTCGCCGTGGAAAGCCATATCTAAGTGTTTAGTAAAGTCGTACTGCTTGTCCCATTTCGGCAACCAGTCATAACCAAAGTCATTTTCAACCGTGGCGTTATCGCCCCAAAAACTCTTCATTTGCGAAACAAAGAATTTAGGGTAATTTTGCCAATAGTTGGTTTGACCCGGACGCAGAGCGACAGGTGTATAGTTGTGGAGATAGGTTTTAAGATTAATGTCTTTTTCGTTCGGCAACTTGAGGTAACCGGGCAAGCTTTGACACAATAAACCCATATCGGTCGCGCCTTGCACGTTCGAGTGTCCGCGCAGAGCGTTAACACCACCGCCCAACACCCCAATGTTACCCAGCAGCAACTGCACCATGGCCATAGAGCGAATGTTCTGCGCCCCTTTACTGTGGTGAGTCCAACCTAAGGCATACATAAAGGTCGCGGCTCTATCGTGGGTATGAGTGCTACCAATTTGTTGGCAAACGATCTCATAGTCCGCAATCGGCGTACCGGTAATATTGCTTACTGTTTCAAAGTCATAGCGTTCTACATGTTGCTTCATTAAGTTCCACACACAGCGTGGATGTTCGAAGCTAGGATCGATTTTCGCGTAACCCTGTTCGTCTAACTCGTAGTACCAAGACTCTTTATTGTAGCTATCTGTTTCTTCATCGAAACCACTGAACAGACCTTCACTAAAGGAGAAGTCTTCGCGCACTATGTAACTGGCATTGGTATAAGCCTTCACATAGTCGTAGTTCACTTGTTTGGTTTCAATAAGATAGCGGATCACCCCGAGCAGGAAGGCGATATCTGTGCCCGAGCGGATCGGCGCATAGTAATCGGCCACAGCGGCGCTACGGGTGAAGCGAGGATCGACCACCAAAAGTTTAGCGTTGTTATGTTGCATAGCTTCTGTAACCCAGCCGAATCCGACAGGGTGAGCCTCTGCAGCATTACCGCCCATAATAATGATCAAATTAGAGTTTTTAATATCGATCCAGTGGTTGGTCATGGCACCACGTCCAAATGTCGGAGCAAGACTTGCTACCGTTGGAGAGTGTCAGTTACGCGCAATAGTATCGATTGCAACTAGGCCCAGTGCCCGTGCAAATTTCTGGGTGATATAGCCGCCTTCATTCGGCATCGCCGACGAGGTCATCATCCCAGTGCTAAGCCAACGGTTAACCGTCATCCCAGCAGAATTCTTTTCAATCAAGTTAGCATCACGGTCATTCTTCATCAGACGGGCGATGCGTTGGTAAGCTTCAGTCCAGCTGATACGAGTCCATTCATTACTGCCTGGCGCACGGTACTCAGGATATTTAAGACGATTAGGGCTGTTCACATAATCCACTAGACCAGCACCCTTAGGACACAAGGCCCCGCGGTTGACTGGATGGTCTGCATCCCCTTCGATATGGAAAATACTTTGTTCGGCGTTTTTGCCGTTACTTCCTTTGCTGTACATCAGCAATCCGCAACCCACTGAGCAATAGCAGCAGTTATTGCGGGTTTCTTTCGCGCTAATGAGTTTGAATTCTCGAACGGCCGCATAGGCCTTTTCGGACATCAATCCCAACGCTGAAATTGCTGAGGTGGCAGCTCCGGCAGCACACAGTCTAAAAAACTGGCGTCTGTTCATTGCGTCCTCTCACACTCTTGTCGTTATGAGTCTAGTGGTTGCTGTGGTAAAAATGGCAACCGATTGAGTGAGTCCTACTAAAGACCACACTTAATTTAAGATTATCCCCAAAGAAGAAATAGATAACAAATAATGACATGAGATCAAGATCTCAAATAAACAACCACAGAACTTAACTCCAAAAAACATTAACAACAAAGCATCAAAGACCATTTATCAATGATAAAAGCACAAAAATAGGAATTAAAAACCAATAAACCGCAAAAGACAATTTGTCCAACATGACAACCCCATATTGTCCCACATTATAGAGTTATGGTTATTAAAAATGATAAAATGCATTCAAATATGCATAATGATGGCGGATAAAAACACAAAGGTAACGGTTTCTAGATGGATAGACAGCCACAAAAACTGACAATGTAAAGATTAGGGCAAAAAGTGCAGAGTCTGCGGTGTTAAACACACCAAAATGGCAAAGACAAAGATCGAGGAAAAACAGATAAAAACCAAAGAAAAAGGCACAAGCAATCTGCCTGCACCTTAAATTTTGCCTTTTAACGCTTATTTTTAGCACATTGAGGCGCAAAATCTGGGCGCGATAACAAAAGCGCCTCAGTGCAGCCTATTCCCGCGGAGTAAACACCTGTTCAGCCATTAAACTAAAACAAACACCTAAAAGCTGGCTAGCGTTCCTGCTGGCAAATAAGTGTTAAAGCTCGCTGTATACAACAAATCTGTTGCGGCTTCGATATCTGGCGCGAAGTATCTGTCTTTATCGTAATAAGCGACAACTTCACGTAATTCGGCTTTAGCCTTAGCCACTGCAGCACTTGGGGCTAAAGGCGCGCGGAAATCTAGACCCTGCGCCGCCGCTAACAATTCAATTGCCAGTACACCACGGGTATTTTCGCTCATATCGCGCAAGCGACGCGCCGCAAAGGTCGCCATAGAAACATGGTCTTCTTGGTTAGCCGATGTTGGCAAGCTGTCAACTGATGCCGGATGAGCGTAGGTCTTGTTCTCAGACGCCAATGCCGCCGCCGTCACTTGGGCGATCATAAAGCCTGAGTTAACGCCACCGTTTTTCACCAGGAAAGGCGGCAATTTTGACAGGCTAGAATCGATTAGCAGTGCAATACGACGCTCGGCAATGGAGCCCAGTTCAGCAATCGCAATCGCCAAATTATCCGCCGCCATAGCCACGGGTTCGGCGTGGAAGTTACCGCCCGAAATGATATCGCCCGTGTCTTGGAACACCAGTGGATTATCGGTTACGCCATTGGCCTCTGTGCCTAACACATCGGCCGCGTGACGAATTTGGGTCAAGCAAGCACCCAGCACCTGTGGCTGACAGCGCAGTGAGTAAGGATCTTGCACCTTTTCACAGTTAGCGTGACTTAAGCTTATCTCAGACTCTTCACCCAGTAGATGACGGAAGACCATGGCCGAATCGATTTGACCTTTCTGACCACGCGCCGCATGGATGCGAGGATCAAACGGGCTACGGCTGCCCATAGCCGCTTCGACGCTCATGGCACCGATCACAGAACTTGCTGCGAACAAGTCTTCGGCGTGGAATAACCCTTCCAGCGCCAGCGCAGTCGAGGCTTGCGTGCCATTAAGCAGGGCCAGTCCTTCTTTGGCCGCTAAATCGATTGGCTTGAGAGCAGCGATTTCTAAACCTTCGGCGGCAGAAATTAACTCACCTCGATAGCTCATTTCGCCTTCACCCAGCATAGGCAAACACATGTGCGCCAGTGGCGCTAAGTCACCCGAGGCGCCGACTGAACCTTTTTCTGGCACGCATGGATAAACTTCGGCGTTCACTAAGCTGATTAAGAAGTTAATCACTTCTAAACGAATGCCTGAAAAACCACGGCTTAACGAGTTGATTTTTAACACCATCATCAAGCGCACTGTGGCATCTTGCATGTATTGCCCCGTGCCAGCGGCATGTGACAACACGATAGAACGTTGCAGCAATTGCAGATCTTCGGGCGCTATCTTGGTATTGGCCAACAAGCCAAAGCCCGTGTTGATGCCGTAAACGGTGCGGCCTTCATCCAACACTTTTTGCACGATTTGCGCACTGGTGTTGATATCAGTAATGGCCTCTGGTGCGAGTTCCAGTGTCAACTTATGACGGCTGATTTCGCGCAATTGCGCTAGGCTCAAGCTGCCTGGCGTTAACACTAAGTGATTCACAGATTTCATATTTTTAGCTCCAAGCTTTTAGTTATTATTGTTATTGAGTCGTTAGCATCGGTTAGTCTTGCATAGGTAAATCGAGGCCCTGCTCCTTGGCGCAGTTTTTCGCAATCTCGTAGCCCGCATCGGCATGGCGCATCACGCCTGTCGCTGGGTCATTCCACAACACGCGGCCAACCCGTTTTGCCGCCGCATCGGTGCCGTCACACACAATGACCACACCCGAATGTTGGCTAAAGCCCATGCCGACGCCGCCGCCGTGGTGTAAAGATACCCAAGTTGCGCCGCTGGCGGTGTTGAGTAGTGCATTCAATAATGGCCAATCGGATACTGCATCTGAGCCGTCCAGCATAGATTCGGTTTCGCGGTTCGGGCTGGCAACAGAGCCAGAATCTAAGTGGTCGCGACCAATTACCACGGGCGCCGACAACTCGCCATTTTTGACCATTTCGTTGAAAGCTAACGCCAAGCGAGCGCGATCTTTTAAGCCAACCCAGCAAATACGCGCTGGCAGACCTTGGAAGGCGATACGCTCGCGCGCCATGTCTAACCAATTGTGCAGGTGTGGATTATCTGGGATCAGTTCTTTGACTTTAGCGTCGGTTTTGTAGATATCTTCGGGATCGCCAGATAACGCCACCCAGCGGAACGGGCCAATGCCTTCACAGAACAGTGGGCGAATATAAGCAGGTACAAAACCTGGGAAATCAAAGGCATTTTCAACGCCCATTTCAAACGCCATTTGGCGAATGTTGTTACCGTAATCGAGCGTGGCTGCACCCGCGGTTTGCAGGTCGAGCATGGCTTGTACTTGCACCGCCATCGAGGCTTTCGCCGCTTTCACTACGCCCGCTTCGTCGGTTTTACGCATGGCCGCAGCCTCAGCCATAGTCCAGCCCTGCGGCAGATAACCGTTTAATGGATCGTGTGCCGAGGTTTGGTCGGTCACCACATCTGGGGTAACGCCGCGTTTAACTAATTCAGCAAACACATCGGCGGCGTTCGCCAGTAAGCCAACGGATACTGGCTTGCCAGCTTGGTTTGCTTCTTCAATCATGGCTAATGCTTCATCGAGCGAAGTAGCTTTTTTGTCAACATAGCGAGTACGCAGGCGGAAATCGATGCGGGTCTCGTCGACTTCACAGGCTAACACCGAGAAGCCAGCCATAGTGCCCGCCAGCGTTTGTGCGCCGCCCATGCCACCTAACCCGCCAGTGAGGATCCATTTGCCTTTAGAGATACCCTCAAAGTGCTGTTTTGCGACCGACACAAAGGTCTCGTAAGTGCCTTGGACTATGCCTTGAGTGCCGATATAGATCCAAGAACCCGCCGTCATCTGGCCGTACATGGCCAAACCTAGCTTATCTAACTCGTTGAAATGTTCCCAGTTCGCCCAATGTGGCACTAGGTTTGAGTTAGCAATCAGTACGCGCGGTGCATCCGCATGGGTGCGAAATACACCCACAGGTTTGCCCGATTGCACTAATAAGGTTTCGTCGTCTTCGAGGCGTTGTAAGACTTCGATGATTTTGTCATAACAATCCCAATCGCGGGCGGCGCGGCCGATACCGCCGTAGACGACTAAGTCTTCTGGGCGCTCGGCGACATCGGGATGTAAGTTATTCATTAACATACGCATTGGCGCTTCTGTGAGCCAACTCTTACAGCTTAATTGTGTGCCATGCGGTGCAATAATACGGCGGCTTGGGTCGTGGCGCTTATCCATTGAATTTTCCTCTTTCAACCTGTGGTGCTAACTCGTATTCGCTAAGTCGCTAATACGGGTTAGCACTATTGTTTTTATTGTGTTTTTATCTTTTAACTTATAAGGGTACAGCTATCAAAGTTACTGATTTACATCTGTTAATCACGCCACTGGCGTTACTTGCTAAAGGTTAAGTGGCCGCCGAGTTTAAAACGGCTACCTGGATGAACTAATTTTGCGAAACTCACGACGCCTTGGCGTGACCAAGTGCGGCGTAAAATCTGTAAACAGGGCTCAGTGGCGGGGATTTCGAGCCTTTGCTGTAATTCTTCACTGGCGATAATCGCTTCAATCGTGTGATGCGCCTCGGTCAGCGGTGCCACTTGGGACAAATATTCGTGGGGTGTCTGCTGGGTAAAATCCTGCAATAAATAATCGGGCACCAACTCGGGATTCACATAACGCTCTTCAACTTGCAACGGTAAGCCCTGCTCGCAATGCACTAAGATCGAATGGAATACTGTCGCACCGTGCTCAAGTCCAAGGGAAATTGCGATACTCGTACTCGCCACGACTTGTTCTAACACCCATTGCTGCACGCTATAGCCGTGGCCGCGGTCTTTTATCTCATCGGCAATATTGCGGATCGCCAACATAGACGACTGGGATTTACACCCTGCGACAAAGGTGCCTAGCCCTTGAGAACGCTCAAGCACACCGCTATCCGTCAGTTCGGTTAACGCACGTCGCGCCGTCATTCGGCTGCAGGTAAACAAATCGGCAAGCTGATTCTCAGAAGGCACGCGAGCATGTTCTTCCCACTCACCCGACTCGATAGAGGAGATAATGTATTGCTTAATTTCTGCAAACTTAGGAGTAGCCAAAACATTTCCTCAATATAAAGCGCTAGAATCTAGGTACTATTCACTCTTTCAAACGTTCAAAATTGCGGCTACAATCCTAGCTTGTATATACAAGTAAATACAAGCCAGCTCACATAAATTTAATAAACCGTTAATCACTTGGTTAACATCTGCCAGCACAGCGAGGGGAATACATGTCTTGGGATCAGGTTTGGATAGACGTTAACTTAGCCACAATGGACCCTTCCGTATCAGCACCTTATGGTGCGATCACCAACGCGGCCATCGCAGTAAAAGATGGTAAAATTGCTTGGCTTGGCCCCCGCAGCGAACTGCCCGCCTTCGATGTTTTGTCAATTCCCGTTTACAGGGGCAAAGGCGGCTGGATCACCCCAGGATTAATTGACGCCCACACCCACTTAATCTTTGCCGGTAATCGCGCCAATGAATTTGAGTTACGCCTACAGGGCGCCAGTTACGAAGAAATTGCTCGTGCAGGTGGCGGCATTATTTCAACCGTTAAAGCTTGCCGCGAAGCGGATGAAGCAGAATTATTTGAACTCGGCCGTCAGCGTTTAAACGCGCTGGCCAAAGAAGGAGTGACTACGGTTGAGATCAAATCGGGTTACGGCTTAGATACTGAAACTGAATTGAAAATCCTGCGTGTCGCCCGCGAGCTCGGCAAGCATCACCACGTAGATGTGAAGACCACATTCCTTGGCGCCCATGCGATTCCGCCAGAATATAAAGACAATAGCGACGGCTATGTCGACTTAATTATCAATAAGATGCTACCCGCAGTGATCGCCGAAAATCTTGCCGATGCAGTGGATGTATTCTGCGAAAATATCGCCTTTAACCTTGAGCAAACCGAACGGGTACTCAGCGCAGCCAAAGCGGCGGGCTTAGAGATTAAGCTCCATGCCGAGCAGTTAACTAATATGGGTAGCAGCGCACTGGCCGCACGTCTTGGTGCTAAGTCTGTGGATCATATCGAATATTTAGATGAGGCAGGCGTAAAAGCCTTAAGTGAAAGCGGCACCTGCGCCGTACTGCTGCCGGGCGCGTTTTACTTTTTGCGGGAAACCCAAAAACCACCTATCGATTTATTACGCCAATACGGCGTACCTATGGTACTCGCCAGCGATTTTAACCCAGGTTCATCCCCCATTTGCTCAACCCTGTTGATGCTGAATATGGGCTGCACCTTGTTCCGCTTAACACCAGAAGAAGCCCTAACAGGACTCACCTTAAATGCCGCCAAAGCACTAGGAATTGAAGACACTGTTGGCAGTTTAGTCGTTGGCAAACAAGCCGATTTTTGTCTGTGGGATATCGCCACGCCTGCGCAATTAGCCTATTCCTACGGCGTCAATCCCTGCAAAGATGTGGTGAAGAATGGCAAGCTAGTTCACCAGTAGCATAGATCCATCAATAATAGGTGCATCAGCAGCAAAAACGGCATAAGCGAAAGGTTAGATAAGGTCGCTAAATCAAACTTGGCGACCTTATCTTGATTTAAACACTGGCCCCATTTTCTAACTGTTCATCTTCTTGTTTTACCAGCTTATGCTCGCCCTCATTACAACCGATTTTCCAATAGCTCGAGGTATAAAAATGGCTCTTAGGCAATGAATGCGCTTGCTTAAAATGCCTTCTCAACGCGCGCATGCTATTAAATTCACAGGCAATCCATACGGCTGGCTCGCCAGCAAGCCAAGGTAATTGGGCAATTCGCTCAACCAAAGGGCGACCTTCGGGATCGGCTTCAGGATTGATCACCCAATGCAGCTCGACATGTTCAGGATGCACCAGAGGTTGAATATCAGCTTCACTCAGCACTTCTATCACAGCGTAACCCACTGCATTGTTTGGCAATTTTTCCAGATTCACGCTAATGGCGGGCAAGGCTGTCATATCACCTGCGAGTAAAAACCAATCCGCCTCAAAGTTGATCAGTTTTTTAAGTCCGGGTCCGCCAATTTGAATGAGTTCGCCCACCTGCGCCGTTTTCGCCCAACTCGATGCGGGGCCGTCGGTATCGTGCAGCACAAAATCCACATCGATTTCATCATCGCGTTGCTGACGGATAGTGTAAGTTCGCATTAATGGACGCTCACCCGCTTGTGGGAATAACAACTTGATATAGGCACTCTCTTGATCGACAGGAAATCCAGCCAATCCCGCACCGCCTAAGGTGATGCGTAACATATGCGGAGTGATATAAGTCGAGCGGATCACTTCTAGCTCACGTGGTGCAGGTTTATTCATTATGATTTTCTCCTATTGCGTTTTCTGCCGTTAAGCGCAACTCAATGGCTCCTTTTACAGCCGTATCTTTTGGCTTACTAGATGGTCTTTTTTGAGTAAGGCAATCAGTTTCACTTTTGGCGGCAGCGGCATCATCCACACTTTTACTGATCCTATTGGCAAGTTTAATAAAAGTATCAACTTCGTCTGAACTGAGCGCCTGCGTCATGCGCGCCACGGTTTTACGTTCTGAGGCATTGATCTGAGTCATGATCTTTTCCCCCTCAGCCGTGGGTCGCAGTAACTGGCTGCGGCCATCCTTAGGGTTATCGATTTTAGTGATCAACCCGCTCTGCTGTAGCTCATTAAGAACACGGGTAATTTGTGCTTTATCCCGCTGCATACGCAGGGCGATAGACTGGGCTGTCGATTCAGGATTGCGACACACGCCCTTCAAGGCTCGGATATGAGTGACAGGTAAATCAATCTCTTGTGCAGCAATATCGCTACGCAATTGCTTTTTGTAGGCATGCACTAATCTGTGTAAAGTTTCACTGAGTGACAATGACGACATAGAAGGCTCTCGATATAGTTGACTGTATCAACAATATCGAGATTAGTTGATTGTGTCAACTAAGCAACCCTGTACTGAATGTGCGGCAATGTGCAAATAATCAGAAAATGATTAAGCACTGGCTTTCCAGTGACGCGCCATAAACTCATCCTTGAGGGCTCGACCGTGACATCCCTGTCACGAACGGTCCCTTACATGCCAGTGCTTAATCTCATCAACTCCCGCGCATATTAACGATCTAATTTAACCATTAGCCTTATGCAATTTGCGTTTCAAGAAACTGCGCCACCATCACAAACTCGTTATGTTGATAATGTGGCGTCATTAAGATGGCTTGAATCAGTTCTTAATGAATTTGATTCATTTTAGGGTAAAAAAATGCCCTCCAATACCCGATAACAGGGCTTAAGGGCATGTTTTGGCGGTGTGATGAATCAGTCTGGGGTAGAGTAATTCACTGACATGAACCAGAAAACTTAGTGAATCAATCCGCCAGCTCTTGCGATCCCTACAATACCAATCAAAATCCAAAAACCATTGAGTAACGTGTAAGCGGCATCTTTGCGTAAAGCGGCACACCATGTTAGCAAAACAGCATCTATTGTGTTGAAAATCCAAACAAACATAAAAGGACTTTCAGGGCCAAGCCAACTGACAAGTGAGAAACTAAATATGCGCATTAGAACACCAACCATTTCAAAGGCCCGCATGTTTGCGTTCAAAAATGCATTAAATTTTTTATAAGACAATTTATTACTACTCTTTTATTTATAAGCAAATTCTTATCATGTAGAACTACATAAAAGAACGACTGTTACCAACGCAATCCCTTTGACACGGGTAAATTGCGTGAAATTTTAGTATGTAAACCAGACGAGGTAAATCTGATTCACGGATTTTAACGAGGCAAACATGTATACGCAGGTCTTACCTATATAAATCAGCAAGTTGATACCACATGACTTTGATTTTTATCCGCAAAAAATCAAAATGTTGAATAAGCAACAAAACATAGACAAGGCTTAATCTGCGATATCGTGCACTTCTGGGATAAGTAATTTATTTATAAAGTCGACTCACTAAAACATGTTAAATATCAAAATAAGAATAGGATAGAAGGTATCACTATTAGCACACTCACAGCCGAATATACCCAACCCAATGTTTAAAATAGAGAAAGATTGCGATACCAATAAAATTGGCGACGATACTAAATCGAGTGAACCAACTTAACGAGCTATCTATTATTACACTTTGAAGAAAGCTCAATGACAAACGACCCGACATAGGCGCAGCTCGGAAACTTGAAATAATCAGTGTATTTATTGCTTTATGGATAATAACAACTGACTCACCAGCTCAAAACATTACACGAATGACTAACCGTCAACCTGAAACGCTGCTAAATTACAGTCCTAAACTCGCACGATTAAGGAAGCTGCATGCTCAATCCTGAACACAGTTACTGGCATGACACGCTTAAAGCCATTCGTCGCTGCGGTAGAAAACTCATTGAATTTGAACTGTTATTCGCTTTAGTGTCGGCGGGTATTATCGTCCCGTCTTTTGGCTGGCTACTGCGCCATCTGATAGCCAAAACGGGCAATGTCACCATCACCAATTACGACTTAATCGCCTTTGCCATGTCTCCCTATGGCTTGCTATTTATGGTCATTACTCTATTCAGTAGCTTTACCGTGTTTTTTACCCAACGTGCTGGAGTCACGATTCTCGCAGCATCTGGGTTATACGATATTCCCATTGGCCCAGTGCGAGCGCTGATTTTCGCAACTGCGCGCTTACCCGTATTTATTCGCCTTGGTAGCATTTATGCGGCTTGCTTATTGCTGCTCAGCGTACCTTTTATCGGGTTAGGATATCTGATTTTTAGCGTGTTTCTACAGGGACACGACATCAATTACTACTTGTATTTCAAGCCTATAGACTGGTATCTCGCCTTAACGAGTATGGCGTTCTTAGCGATAATCTATGTCCTTGTTGCCTTATATCTGTGGGCCAAAGCGGCCTTTTCACTGACGATTATTGTGAGTGAAACGACCGATGCTTTGACGGCACTCAAACGCAGTTGGCAATTAAGTGCAGGTAATGAACGCCCGATTATGTGGCACGCTGCGGGTTGGTGGCTGAGGATAGGTGCTTTGGTGTATCCCTTAATACTGCTGATCTCCTGGGGAGCCGATACTTTACTCGATAGGGTTACGCTGACACTTTCGGCAGAATTAGCCATATTGGCCCTGGTTTCTGCACTGATTTTTATGCTCAGTGCGGCATGGTCCTTACTCGGAATGTTTGGCGAAGCCTTTATCATCTTACTGTTATACCGCCAACTGGGAGAAAAACCCGCAGGGTTAGAACGCCTTGGGCGACAAACGGTAAAAAGAACGTCTGAGCTGTCGCTTTATACGATAAGCGGGGTATTGGTCGGCACTTTTTTAATCATGTTGGGATTAGGGGCATATGCACTCAATAGTGAACCACAAAGGGATGACATCCTGATTACTGCCCACCGTGCTGGCGCTGCTAGGGCACCAGAAAATACCCTTGCGGCTTTGCGTTTAGCGATTGCAGAAAAGGCGGATTATGCCGAAATCGATGTGCAAACGGCATCCGATGGCGCCTTAATGGTATTGCACGATGCTGATTTGATGCGCATAGCGGGCGATCCCAGACGAGTTGCTAACCTCAGTGCGAGTGAAATGCAACAACTTGATGCGGGGAGCTGGCACAGTGCCACCTTTGCAGGAGAATCCGTACCAACACTACTAGAGATGCTTAATGAGGCACGCAACAAAATCGGTTTGAACATTGAGCTTAAATATAATCAAGCCGATCCCAGCTTAGCGCAGGCCGTTGTCGCCTTATTGCAACAAGAGAAAATGACACAACAAGTGGTGATTACATCGCTCGAAGCAAGAGCCATTGAAGAAGTTCAACGACTCGACCCTTCCATTCACACTGGCCTTATCGTCACTCAATCCATTGGCGATCCCATTAAGGCGAATACACAATTCTTAGCGGTCAATCAATCGATTACTAACGAAAAATTTATCGCCCGGGCACACAAAGGAGGTAAGCAAGTGCATGTATGGACTGTAAATAATCCACGGCAAATGCTGCGCATGTTGGCGCTGGGAGCCGATGTACTCATTACCGACTATCCGCAGGAAGCCGTGGAAATCCGAGAACAGTGGCTCGCGTTATCCCCTGTTGAACAAACGGCGCTGCGCCTACGCTATGTTCTGTAGATTCTGCTTATTTACTCAACCTCGCCTCGAAGCGCTTAGCTCTGCGTTGAAGCAACCAAAAGAGGCTTAGCACCCCAAATGAAGCGGCTAAAGTGGTCAACGTTAGTGCAAAACCTTTGAATGAAAACAGGTTTAAAGTAAAACCATCTAATACCAGTACCGCCAAGCCAAGGGGCATTTGGATAAGCACAGCGGTAAACCAATCGAAGGGAAGTTTAGGAAAGATCCTGTGGTAAGCATAAAGCACTAAACCTGCAAGCAATATCAGCAAACTCGCATCATGAGCCGCCAACAAAAGATACTCCACACTGTTATGCGAGATGTGAGGCACCGCACTCAACATGTCCAACATATAACCCGCGCTGGCAACCAATGAGAAGCTGATAAAACTCAATAAGGCTAATAGGATACCAAAGCCAAGTGCGGGTAAATATTTCATGTAAGGTCTCTCTATTCGCAGGTGAAATATGCTGTCTCGTCTCCCGAAAACCACAGCATGCAAGGTATAACGGAGTAAAGAGACTTTAACTACAATAGCAGCCTAAATTTCCCTTAGCTATTAAGACCATAGTCTTATGTCTACCACAAACTTGTGCACAATAAACGAGATGAAATCCAGTATCAAGTTAGTGTTTTCTCGGATAATCAATGGATAAGCTTTTAAAATTACTAGATTAATCAAATTTCAATCTTATCGCTTAGTGATATCACCCACAATTTGCCCATGTGTTTGGGTGAAATAGACTAGCCAATTTCACCAATAACGCTTAGGATCGGAGTTGCATTTTTTAGCCAACATATTGTGGAGTATCAAAACATTATGGGTATCAGAGCCATAGTCGTAGACACAGCAGGCACCACGACAGACCTAAACTTTATCCAAGATGTACTATTCCCCTATTCTGTCAAAGCCTTGCCAGACTTTTTAGAACAGAACCAACACAATGTATTGGTTGAAAACTGTATTTGTGACACTAAAGATATCGCCCTAGAGCCGGAGGCTGACTTAGCGCGTGTAACTGAGATCCTGCAACAGTGGGTCAACGAAGACCGTAAAGCTACGCCACTTAAAACCTTACAAGGGTTAATTTGGAAGCAAGGCTATGCCCATGGCGAATTTAAGGGCCATATCTTCCCGGACTTTATTGAAGCGGTGAAACGTTTTAGCGCACAAAATCTGCGTATTTACAGCTTTTCATCCGGCTCTGTCGACGCGCAAAAACTGTTGTTCGGCCACAGTGACGGCGGCGATTTAACTGAAATGTTTAACGGCCATTTCGACACTCGCACGGGCAACAAATTAGATAAGCAGGCTTACTGCAATATCCTCAACACCATCAGTTTAAGCCCCAAACAAGTACTGTTTGTGTCTGATGTTATTGAAGAATTAAAGGCTGCCGACGCTGCGGGCATGATGACCTGCCAAATGGTTCGCGACAGCAAGCAACGCACTGGCGAGTTCCGCAAAATCAGCAGCTTCGATGAGCTGCTGATTGAATAATGCGATTGTTGAATAACGTGATGGTTGAATAACGTGATGGTTGAATAACACGATAGTCAGCTCAAGCTAGCCGATAAAACGAAAGCGACCTTGTGGTCGCTTTTTTATTAATTGACTCAATTGCCCTTCACCGCCAACGGAAACGCGGCCGAGATACATTTTTCCACCTCAAAACGATAACCATAATCCGCATTCTTATCGGGTGTGATCAACAAAATCTCGTAATCATTTAATTCAATCACATTCGACTCGGCAGGCTTTTTACAACGCGAGCGGCCATTGGCTTCAAGTGAAAATGCGAACGTAGCTAGCCATTGCCGCACTAAGTACTGATATTGAGTTCGCACCGAGGCGTAGGCCTTTTTGCGCTCTTCCTCTTCCAGCTCGCCGTCATCATTACTATTCTCAGCCTTGCTCGATTTATCGCTTTCAGAGTCAAGAGCAGTCTGAGTTAGCTCTACAATCGGTACCGTCAGCACATCGGTCGCATCCGGCAACCGTCCCGATTTAGGCTCGCGAGGCGCATGCTTAGCGGCTTCTTGGGGAGAGGTAATAAAGTTGCCAAATGAGGTTTCAATGCGCGTCTCTAAATCAATTAACAGGCTCAAGTGATACAAAACCACAGTCGCTAGCACGATACGGATCAAAAAAGTCGTTTTACGGAATGAAGTATGCGAGGTAAGCCGTAACGATTTGACGCCTAAAGGTTTAAGCAAAAAGATCAATATTAAATAGATAGGAATAATCAACTGCAATGCCAGCAGCACAATCGCGCTTACCATCAAAAACCAAGCGGGCATATAGAGTAGAATCGCTAAGTTATGGGTGTAATTGAGATCGCTTGCTGAGACCCCAACCACTTCGTTAACTATCGCGCCAGACCAGCCCAAAGCAAAGTTGGCAATCATCGCATAAAACAGCAACAACACAGCTTTGCCCGCCAAACTATGCCAAACCCGCTCGAACACAGGCCAAAACTCGATGGCCATAGCGATTACGGCAATCACAGCGACCAACCCCATTAACTCGCTACTAAAAGCCAATATCAAAGCAATAAGATACAGCTTTTGCGCAAAGGATAACTTAGCAACCCCTAGGATAAGACAACGCCAGAACTTGCCCAAACCTAAACGGATTTCACTCAGTGATGGTAAACTGAGCTTTCGCAAGTATTGGCGAGCCGTCCCAATGTAACCGATTAAATTCATTATTATTTTACATTCCATTGAAATAGTAAGACGGGCAACATTTGCCACTGTAATGTGCAAAGCACAGTGTTGGCAACTGTGCCACTCAATCTCGGTATATTGGTCACTTTGGCTATCTCTAGCCAAAGTCGAACGTTCTGTTTAGAGTCGAATGAAAGCCCTGCAACACCCCATCGCCCGTTTAAATCCAACTAAAATGAACTTGAAAGAGGAAATCAAAGCGGCCTTATGGTCACTCTTGCAAATCGATAAACCTGACTCAGGACTAACTAAACGACGCTTAACTCCCGCTCAGAAAATACGGTTTTAGCGACAAACATGCCATTAAGTGCAGCAGGAAAGCCTGCATAAACCGACATTTGCAATATCACCTCAACAATTTCCTGCGGCGTACAACCCACATTCAATGCGCCATTAATATGTACGTTTAACTGTGGCTGGCAATGCCCTAGCGCCGTGAGTGCGGCAACTGTCACTAGCTCCCGCGTCTTAAGGTCGAGCCCTTCACGCTGATAAATATCCCCAAAAGGATATTCAATAATGTACTTGCCTAAGTCAGGGCAAATATCGGCAAGACTGCGGATGACTTTCTCCCCCGCCTCACCGTCGATTTCAGTCAGTTTAGCGAGGCCCTGCACATATCTTTGATTACTCATTTTTAGCTCCTGTTGGATTAAATCACAGCAAGCAGCCTAAACCTTAGAGTTAACTCTAAGTCAATGGTTCATTGATGGATGACACAGGCAATGCGGATCAGTAAAACTAACCCTCTGTTTAACTCGCCGACTAGAGGCGCAAGCAAATAGAAAAGTAAATACTATTAGCTTTTTAGCATTTAACCACAAATGTTAGCGACTGAGCTTAGCCACTAAAAATGAGTTTGGTAATAGTGAATTTTTTGCTTAAGGGCAGCCAAATGCTCCTGCTCTTGGCGAATACGCTCAGCCAATTGTGTTGCATGTTGCTCGAGCAACTGCTGTCGCTGGCCAGCGGTTACATCGCCTTGGACACGCAACTCGGCATAGGTCAATATCTGCTTTAACGGCATGCCCGTTTCTTTTAAGCGATTGATAAACCCAATCCATTCCGCTTCTTTCGCCGCATAATCACGATGCCCGCTGCCATTTCGCACGACAGACTGCAGTAGGCCAATTTTCTCGTAATATCTGAGCGTATGCGCCGACAGCCCTGTGAGTGCAGCAAACTGACCTATATTCATAATCTAACGATCCGCAGGATGATTAACGCCATCATTCGTGGGCACATTTTCGAGATCGAATGGGTTAACCCCTTCGAGGCAACCAATGTTATAACCATACTCATGGGGATTGGAACGCCGCTGGTGATGGGTGTAAATACCGCAGATAGAGCAGAAGTAGTGTTTGGCAGTTTTAGTATTGAATTCATAGAGTTTCAGCACATCCTCACCCTTGAGGATCTTAATCCCCGCCAGCGGCACAGAGCCAACCATTGCGCCCTTACGACGACAGATAGAGCAATCGCAACGGCGTGGATTTTCGATGCCATTAGGCAATGACAACTCCAATACCACGGCACCGCAATGGCAAGACGCTCTGTGTTTTGGCTGAATAAGAGTATTGCCCACTTGTTTAATCACACCCCCACTCCTTGTTTCGCTAGATTCTATAAACCTAAATTCCCTAGCCGCTGCACCAACGCTCGCCATTGTTGCAATTGCGGCTCCTTAGCACTCATCACTGGCCCCAACATATTGGACTTAGCCCGCTTAAAACCACTAAAAACTAAGGTGGCGGTATCAAGCTGTTTGAGCGCGGAAGCGCCTTGAAACCACTTGTAATACCAAGGCGGCGTGTCCATGGTCATGATAATTCTCGAAGTTTTATGGCGCAGCAACTTAGCGGGTATCAATTTACCTTTCTCATATTGAAATGCAAATCCAGATAAAAATGTCCTATCGATTAAGCCTTTAAACTTAGCAGGAATACCGCCCCACCAAATCGGTGTGATAATCACCACATGCTCCGCCCACTGGATATTCGCTTGAAACGCTAGCAAATCGGCTTCGAGTGGCTGAGGTTGACGATAACCATAGGTCAGATTCGGGTCAAAATTCAGCTCAGCTAGTTTGACGATTCTAACTGAGTGTTTATCTGCCGCCGCTTGGACATAGGTTTCAGCCAGATGCTCACAAAAACTCTGCGCCTTAGGATTACCACAGATCACTAAAATCTTTTTTGCCACGATGAAACTCCATAACAGTCAATGTGGCAAATAGCATAAACTCTGCCCCTAAGGGGAGAGTCAAGACCTAAGGTAACAGCTGCGATTCACAGGAGGTGAGCCCATCAATACAGGCATCTAACTGAGTGACTTTATGTTCTAACTCACTTATCTGGCGTAAAAAATCCGCTTTTATACCCAACAAAAAAGCCTGCACTGTGGCTAACTGAGCATGCTTATCGCCTTGTTCGAGTAAATCTTTTAGTTGGACAAGCTTAATGCCGAGGGCTTTGGCCTCTTTGATCAGCAACAACAGCCTAATATCCGCCGCACTATAAATACGATAACGCCCCTGACGTGCGGGAGTGTCGATGAGCCCCCACTCCTCATACAAGCGAATCGCTTTTATCGACAGCCCTGTTTGCTTTGCCGCTTGTCCAATATACATAGCTCAACCTAACCCTTTAAAGACATTACTCATATCTGTATTGCTTGCCATTATCAGCCACTGTATCAGCTTAGGCCAAGACTTGTCGCAGCAATCTTATGCTGCTAGTCTGGCCACTTAAACGAGCGTTTTAACTTGGGATTTTTATCATGGGATTTAAACAACAGTTGCAAGAAGGTGTACAAGAACAGGCAATGGAAAAGTTTCTCGCACAGCACCCCATAGTCACAGAAATCCCCGTTGCTTGGGGCGAAATGGATGCTTTGCAGCATGTTAATAATGTGGTGTATTTCCGCTATTTTGAAACGGCACGTATCGACTTTTTCAATCGTCTCTTCCCGCTAGATACCCTGTATAAATCCGGTATTGGCCCCGTAATCAGCGAAAATCAGGCTCGCTATAAACGCCCAGTGACTTTCCCCGATACTTTATTGGTGAGTGTCAGTATTAGCGATATTCACAGCGATAGATTTACCATGCATTACCAGGCTTTTAGTAAACAGCAGCAGGCAGTAACGACGTTAGGTACTTCAGTCGCGGTGATGTTTAACTTTAAAACGGGCAAAAAAGCTGAGTTACCAGCAGAACTGCTGACAATTCTCAAACAACACGAAATCGCTTAAGCTATTAAAATCAATAACGAATTGCCAGCACACTTTAAGCCACTCCTTGAGGGAAGCATGTATGTCAGATAACGAAAATATCGAGATCGCCATTGAACATCAACAGGATAGACAGCGTTTTATTATCCCTGTCGACGGCTATGAAGCCGTGTTGGAATACCGATTATCAGGCAAGGATATCGATTTTAGCCGCACCTTTGTCCCCAACGAACTGCGCGGTAAAGGCCTTGCCGAACGCTTAGTGCGCCACGGCTTAAAGTGGGCTAAAGGCCAAGAGTTTACTATCCAAGCCAGCTGCTGGTATGTACAGAAGTTTTTAAAATAGGCAGATTTAAAAACGAGTTCGCTAAATCCAATAAACAGGGTAATGGCGCTTGGGATCGGTGGAGAGATTATTGACCACCAGCGCGACCAGTAAGAGTAATACTGAGCCGAGGAACACTGGCATTAACGCGTAAAGAAAGCCGAGTTGATGCACGTTTTCACCGCCAATCACGGCAATCAATGCCGTTGCGCCGCCCGGAGGATGAAGAGTACGAGTCAGGTACATGAATGCGATAGACAGGGATACCGCTAAGGCGCTCGCCAGCACCACATAATCGCCACACACTTGGTACACTGCGACCCCAATTAAGGCCGATAACACACTGCCACCAATCAAGTTACGCGGCTGAGAAAACTCCGCCAGCGGTGCACCGTACACTAGCACTGCCGACGCGCCGAACGAGCCAATGACAAACATAGTGTCGACGAGGTTTTCACTCATATAATTTGCGAGACTCGCGACCAAGTAAATGCCACAGAAAGCCCCAACCCATGACCACACAATCTTTTTAAGTGGCTGTCTTGGTGGACAAATGTCCTTCGATCGCATGCGGGTAAAATAGAATCTCATGGTTAATCCGAACCGATAAAAATTAAGCGATACAGACAAGTGATCTGCATCACAGTTAGCGGGTCGACAAATTAACCCTTCAGCAGCGCAATTGCAATTGCGCTGACCGAGAGACGAGAAAGATTAAGCGTTTTCACCATTCAGATTCGCGAGCATTTCGCGGATATCTTCAGGAATCGGGCGGCTTTTTTCACTGCTGTAATCGTAGTGCACTAAGGTAGTTTTCACTTCGGCGGTTTTATTGCCCGCTTGCCAACAGGTTTGGGTCAGCTCGAAGCTGCTATTACCGATACGGCTGACATAGGTTTTTACTGTGACACTCTTGCCATAGTAAGTCGGCGCGATAAATGCCACGGTAAACCCCGCCACGATAAGATTCCACTGATGTAAATCTAACTCGGGATTAAAAATCTCAAAGATTGGCGTGCGCGCCGCTTCGCACCATACGGGGATAACAGTGTTGTTGATATGACCTAGGCCGTCGGTTTCAGTAAATCTTGGATTGATTTCGAGACTGTATTCTGTGGCTGACATGCAAACTTCCTTTTTATTATTTTATAACTGGAAGAGCGTGGTGATTATCGCAATGAAACCAAACCACCAAACTCATCCATTATCCTAAGCCAAACAGGTTCTAGCCACTAGCCCAAACCCAGCATTTTAAAACTGACAACTCGCCGTTTCTGGGGTTTGCTTGCCGTTAGCATCGTACTTTTTAAGGCATCCAGCCTTACCCATATCATACATTTTCTCGTATTCTAACTTGCCATTTTTATAAGACTTATACACCCCATGAGTTTTTGGGTTCTCTAAGTGATAAATCTTACGGCCCTTAGTGATATGTGAGTAATCGGCAAAACCCGGCTCTTCGGAATAGATGACACCGTTAATGTAGCGCTTGTGGATCACATGCTGCTCATCGATACGCAGCATTTCATTCGCTATCTTGCCATTCATGTCGTAACACACTTTATCAACGGCATAATTGCTATCGAGATCTTCAATACAACTCACGGCACCATTATCAAAGTACTCGCGCTGTATACCGCAGCGCGCAATGGCGTTATCCCAGAAATAAGGTTCACCGTTCCAGGTTTCGCCTTCTTGCTGGCAGTAGTTCCACAGGCTTCTTAATTGCCCATTGGGATAGAAACTGTAATGGGGGCCAGAGACACGGTTATTCACTTGGTGACCATATCGGGAGAGTGAGTAACCACCATCAGTGGAATAACTGATACTTGGGCCGTATTCCTTACCCGCTTTGTACGTTTTTAAATTTAATAAACGGCCATTGGAATCAAACTGATATTCTTTATCTACAGCGCCATTGGTGTAATAAGCCAATTTATACAAGGAGCCGCTGCTATGATATTCGCGCTGCTCACCGTGTTTTATCGATGAAATTGCTTCATTTTTGCCATTAATCACCCCTTCACAATCATCTGAGTAGGGATTCTCACGCATAATACATTCATCGTGCGAAGGCTTAAGCGTCACCGCTTCATTGAATTTATAACTCGTTAGTTCAGTCAGCTCACCGTTCTGGGGATTAAAGCGCATTTGCTGACCATCCAACTCTCCTTGGCGGTAGTTAGCGATATCCACCACGACATTCGGACTTGAATACCAAATACTCTGACCATTAAGGCGACCCTGCTCATAATGACGGGTATTAAACATCAGATTATTTTTGTCGAATGATTTAGACTCTCCTTGACGTAAGCCATTGACATAGCTCACTTCGGTACGAGTCCCATCTTCGGCTTTAAATACCCAAGGGCCAGTGCGTTTTCCTGCAAGATAGGCGCCTTCACCTACTTGATCACGGAAATGTCCGCTCGTCACTTTATCGACCCAAGCGCCTTGCTTCACACCCTTTTGATACTGGCCTTTGCTACCATCAGCCTCAAGCCACTCGCCATCTTTTACGCCATTGAGATAAATGCCTTTTGCCACTAATCGCTTATCGCCTTCTGCACTGGAGTCATAATCGGGCTCATAGACTTCGTAGGGGCCGTCGAGCACATCCTGATTGTAATGGGCAAAACCAAAGCTATCGGCCTCATCGAACATCGACTGTGCAATCCATTTACCTTGCTTTTTACCGTCAAGATATTCGCCTTCCCAATAAATGGCTTGGTTCTCTGTCTCCATCCACTTACCGACTTTTTTGCCCTGTTTGTAGTTACCAGAGTAAACCACGCTACCATTGCGACCATCGTAGGCCGCATATGGGCCATCAAGCACGCCTTGGGCATAATGACTTTCACTGGCAAGCCCTGCCCAAGTACTCGCCATGCTCATACTCATAAAATCGTAGGATGGGCCAGTTTTAGGGATCACGGCACCACCACTTTTAAGCCAATCAAAGTCATCGGCCTCAAAGGCCACGCTCACCAATACAAAACTGCCATCTTCTTCACTATATCCACTGCGATCAAAGGTGGTCACAAGGCTATATTGATGCTCATTACCTTGGGCATCTTTATCTTTACGAGTGAGTGGATAACGTAATTTATATTCGACGGCTGTCTTCACATCGACGGGTGAACCTTCGGAATTACGATAACCCACTAAGGTCGGCTTGAGCTTAGTAGAACCATCGACAACCGCTTTAATGGTGGGATCTTCAATCGCGTCAACATCATAGGTCATACGGTATTGTTGCGGCGGAATTTGGCTTAACACTTTACGAACGCTACCCACGGTAAACGAGGTTAAGGTTGGTGCCACTTCATCGAGCACAACCTGTAGACGGGGGAGTTTTGTGAGATCATCCCCTTCAAAACCATAGCCCCGTAAATGCTGACCATCGGCATCTTTCAGCATGACAACCACTTCTTTGGTGCCACCTTTATCAAAATCGAGGTAAAAAACCGCAACCACTTCAGCAGAACCATAATCATCAAGACGCACGCCGGGCGCATCGCCATAGAGCATTTCGCCCCACACTTTATGATCTTTTTGATAGAAATTGAGCCATTGCCCGTTAGGTAAGTCCACTGGGCCATGGACGATTTTGTCGTAATCCTCAGCGTCAGCTGCAGGAATGACAGTTAAAGAAGATAACAACACCGCACTCACTGCAGCGAATAAACTACGAATCGAAAGTTCCATTTAACTACACCTTTTATACCGACGCCTCGCGCCTCATGCGCACCAGTAAACGGGGCGAATTTTAAGCGAAGAAAAGCACTTCAGGAAGTAGTAGATAAAAAAAAGGCCGCTTCTGCGGCCTTTAGCAACAACAACTTAACAATTAGTTGTTGTACATAGCATTTATTTCATGGGCGTATTTATGGTAAATCATCTTGCGGCGCAGCTTGAGCGTTGGGGTGATTAAACCCGCTTCCATCGAAAACGCTTCAGGCAACAGAGTGAACTTTTTAATCTGTTCAAAACCGGCCAACTCATGCTGTAACTGCTTTAAGCGCTGTTCAAAATGTTCAACCACATGACTATGGCGCAGCAATTCTAAAGGTGACTCATACTTCAGCCCTTTGTCCTTCGCCCACGCTTCCAGTGACTCAAACGCTGGCACAATCAAGGCGGTCACATAATTACGCGCATCGGCAATAATCGCCACTTGCTCGATAAAAGGACAACAGCCCACGGCGCCTTCAACCCTTTGCGGCGCGATATATTTACCGTTGGAGGTCTTCATCAATTCTTTAATACGATCGGTAATAAATAAATTGCCGTTCGCATCGAAACGCCCTGCATCGCCGGTTTTTAACCAACCATCTTCAAACGCAGCGGCGGTATCTTCAGGACGATTGTAATAGCCGCGCATCACAGTCGCGCCGCGGACTAAAATCTCATCGTCCTTACCTAGCTTAATTTCGGTTTCCAGCAAAGGTTGTCCATTGGAACCCGGCACTCGATTACCTAAGGTATTGCAGGTCACAGTCGCGTTAGTTTCTGTCATACCGTATCCACAAAGTACTGGAATATTAATCGCATGGAAAAAACTACCGACATTCACATCTAAGGCTGCGCCACCGCAAGGCATAAACTTCAAACGGCCACCGAGCACGGCTTGCAGCTTGCTATACACCAGCTTATGCGCCAAACGCCATTGCAGCGACAACCACAATCCGCCCTTAGCACGACCTTGACCGACTTCGAACTGACGTTGGCCAACGCGCATCGCCCATGCAAACAACTTCTTACGACCGTCGGCTGATTTGGCGACTTTATCTTGTACGGCGCTATACACTTTTTCGAGGAAACGCGGCACCACACACAAGGTATGTGGACGCACGGCGCTAATCGCCTCTTTCACTCTTTGGGTATTTTGCAGATAGACGTTATGGCCGCCACGGCACAAGACGTAGAAACTCCAACTGCGCTCAAATACATGGCTCAATGGCAAAAATGCCAAAGACACATCGCCAGAATGGAAGGCCAATTTTTGATCGTGCTGGCGTATGGTAGACGCCATATTACGGTAATCCAGCATCACGCCCTTAGGATCGCCCGTCGTGCCGGAGGTATAAATTAAGGTCAGTAAATCATCGAGATTTGCAGCTTGTAAACGCTGATTAAGCTCGACTTCTTGCTCAATGTTTAACTGAGTGTCACCCGCCAGTAGGGTATCTAGATGCCAATGCTGATTGGCCTTATCGGCAGCGAGTGTCACGCTGGCATCGAATACAATCACATGCTCTAGGCTTGGGCATAAGGCTTGCAACTCACACGCCATGGCGTATTGCTTAGCGTCGTCGACAAAAATCACTTTAGCGGTGGCGTCGTTAACGATAAAGCTCGCCTGTTCGACGGTACTGGTGGGATAAATTGGCACCACAACGGCGCGAGTTTTGAGAGTGCCGACATCGGCACAAGTCCACTGCGGGCAGTTTTGCGCCAGAATAACGCAACGGTCTTGCACTTGTACGCCAAGTTCGATCAACACTTGTGCAATTTTACTGCTGATTTGGTCGAAGGCTTGCCAACTCACCTGATACCAAGGAGCGGCCATTTCAAAACCTTCCAGCGCTACTGCGTCTTTTAAAGACTCGCTTTGCTGCTGTAGTAGTCGAATAACATGATATTGATCGAGAGACATAAGAGACTCACCTTTTTAGCTTACAAGTGTACCGCTTTTGCAGCATTCTACCTGAAGGCCAAATAAAAACTAAGAGTTTTTGCTCTAATGTTGTGCAAATGTCGCCCAAATCACGCTGTAAATAAGCTTTAGCGGCGTACCACTCTTAGTTTCACTTACTTGCCAGAGCGAACAAAATTTAATCTCGGAACGTCAACATGCTCTCATGACATCGCCTTTCCAGAGGGTTTTCTTGCCCCAAATCAGCACCGCTTGCCCCAGCAGTATTAAGAGTAGATCCCATAACAACCAATTAGTTAAATTGCCGCCATCACGTAAAGACGTAAGGCTGATGGACACCCACAAGGAATGCCCCGCGACGACCATCATAGTGAGCGTGATATGCAAAACTCGGCGACACATACAGCCAAAACCTAAGGTCAAGGCGCAGGCCCAGTAAGTGCTCAACACGAGATGACCCACTAACTGCATATTCAGATCACCATTAAGCCAGCCCAACAGCAGACTACACGTCAGCATAATGCCGACGACCACATTCAGGAGTCTTTGCTGTCCAAGGCAAAATGCCGCTATGAGTCCTTTTCGACCATCAAACCCTGGCATCAACAATAAGGTTTCTGTCGAGCGCGAGCGTTGCACTCGGCTCCAATGCACCAGCGAACAACTAATCACACTGAACTGCGCCAAAAACAATAATACAGGGATATTCAAATGAAATTGATGCGACAACAGCCCAAGCACTAAGCAGACTACGGGCAATAGCAGCAGTAAAATCGTCAACATAGGGCCAATAAAAAAATTGGTGGGATGCAAATAACGCTCGAAGCGACTCAAGATACGCATGGATTGCAGATTCGGCAGCCAAAACCACCCCATTTCGAGACCATTGAGATATACCGTCCTCGCCTCAGCGCGCCAAGGTAAAATACGGCATGCACGCGCAATCAGCATACCTAAAATCAGCAGGGCAATAGCACTTAGCCAAAGGGGAATGTGCTCTACAATCAATGGGATAAATGGCATTAAGACAAAAAGTAAAAACGAAGCATAAAACCACTGAGTACTGAGTAAACAAAGCCAAATAAAAGTTAAACTCATCACCAAAGCCAGCACTAAGCTCGCTAGGCTAGCCGTCAAACCTAAAGCTAAACAGAACAAGACTCCTATGCCAAAAACGCTAGCTAAAACAGTGACACTTTGAATGTAGATATGGCGACGATAATGGGGAATTAACTGTGCGCATTCATTCGCCATCAGACGTATGAGTTGCCATGTAACCGCCGCCGAGCTTGAGATAATCCCCATAGAAAATAACAGTTCAGCACTATCATTTTTACCATAAACTGCGGCGATACAAGCTAAGATCACCCCCAGTATAGCCATACCTAAAAAGCTCACACTGCCGATATCAAAACACCAAAAGCGCAGCATGCCCTTGAAAGGATTCATTCGTGGACTCGTTCTTTCGCCCTTCGCGACTTGTATCTGCTTATGGTGCGCCACACTCATCTGTGTAGCTCCATAAACAGTTGCTCCAAGTTTAAAGCTTCATTCTTTAACACACCTGATATTGACGCGCTGTGCTCACCTAAATCCACCAGCACCGAATCGCCAACACGGCTCAGCACTGTAATGGACTCAGGCAACACAGTTTCGGGCACGAGAGTGAGTAAGCGCACTTCTTCACGCAGGGCATCGATTTCCTTAAACAGCACTAACTCACCCTGTTTAATCAATGCCACATGGCTGGCAACTCGCTCTAGATCTGAGGTGATATGGGATGAAAACAGCACGGCAGAGCCAGATTCAAGGGCGAGATCGAACAAATCGACCATAAATTTGCGCCGGACTATAGGGTCGAGGCTGGCAACGGGTTCATCGAGGATTAACAACTCAGGGCGATAGGCCATCGCCATAATCAAGGCTAGCGACTGCCTTTGCCCAACCGATAAACGCTGCACCTGTTGGGTCACATCTAACTCGAAACGTACCAACCAATCTTGCTCTAATTGCATGTCCCAATTGGGATAAAAGCTGCGGTGTAAATCGAGGGCGCGTTCAATGGTAAAACCTTCATAACCAAAAGGTTGCTGCGGTACATAACCTAAACGCTCCTTTGCCTTTGAAGTTAAGTTTTCGGGCGTTTCGCCTAAGGTAACAATACTGCCAGAATCCGGTGTGAGCACACCCAAGGCGCAGCGCATTAGGGTCGATTTACCCGCCCCATTTTGCCCCAATAACCCCACTACCATACCCGCCGACAAAGTTAACGATAAATCCTTAAGCGCCCACTTTTCACCCACGCCTTTGCCACGAAAGATTTTATTCACTCGGTTAAATTCAAGTATTGGCGTGCGCTCTTGGTCCATCGAATTTCATCCTTTTTATGCTATTTATCGGTACATTACTTTCTAATCTTGCCAGCGCTCATTTAGCAGTTGCAGCAACTCGGGCAAGCTGACACCTAACTGCTTTGCCTGCGACAACAGGGCATCGAGCTGGGGTTCGAGCAGACTAATACCCGATGCCATAGTCTCAGTTCGCAACGCAACTTTTGTCGCTTGGCCGCGGCGACGTTCGAGCCAACCTTGGTCAACCAGCTGTTGAATGGCGCGGGAAACTGTCATGGGATTTACCGCTAAATGCTCGGCAATCTGGCGCACTGAGGGTAATACGTCTTCCACTTGCAGTTGACCGCCCACAATTAAACGCACGACTTGTTCGTGTAATTGTTTGTAAATGGGTTCACCACTGCTGGGGTTGACATTTAAAAGTTCTAACATTAGCCTTTACACACTGTATTAATACATTGATACACCGATACACCGGTATTTAAATTAACACACTCGTCCTGAAATGCAAAAAGGAAAGCGCGCATGATACATAGCATGACACACAGGAAGTTAAGCAACACAGTTCAACGCCTTGTGCCAACTCAGCCACGCCATGGTGCGACTAGTGCCACATGGCACACGCGTACTTTGAGAATGAGCGCCCTCATACTGGCAATGGCAAGTACGGCGACGTGGGCGAGTGATGTTAAAAGCCAAGAGACACAAGCGACGGCAGATATAGCTAGGAACATGGCGAATGACACCGACACTTGTTATGTGGAAGGCGTATCCGATCGTCTAAACTGCGGTTTTGTGACTGTGCCAGAAAACCCTAACAAACCCGATGGCAAACAGATCCAAGTGCATTACGTTGTTTTGCCTGCGGTGAAAAATGCCAACCATGAAGAAGCCTTGCTGGCAATTGCAGGCGGCCCAGGACAATCGGCCATAGAGAATGCGGCAGGTTTCGATGCCATGCTGAGCAAAGTCCGCCAACAGCGGGATATTTTACTGATCGATCAAAGGGGCACAGGCCGTTCGAATGTGCTGGCCTGCGATGAAAGCGCGCAATCTCCACTGTCATTCGATGATGACAATGCCGACACTTTAGCCGAAACACAAAAATGCTTAGCCAAAATCGATGCCGACGTCACCCAATACGGTAGCCTCAATGCGATTAAAGACTTCGAAGCCGTACGTGCGCACTTAGGCTATAAAAAACTGCATATTTACGGCATCTCCTACGGCACTCGCATGGCGCAACTTTACATGCGTTTATATCCAGAGCACTTAGCCACAGTGACCTTAGACGGCATAGTGCCCATGCAGCAAAGCGTATTAGAAATTGGCTCGGCGATTGATCGTGGCTTCGACTTATTGTTTAAGGATTGCCAAGCAACCGCCGCCTGTAACAGTCAATTCCCCGAGTTAAAGGCAGACTTTGAGCGAGTCGACGCTAAGCTCGCCACTGGCCCTGTGATGGAAAACGTTTACGATCCCGTCACGGGCGAAAAAACCATGTTGACCATGACGCGCGGTAAATTCTCTGGCTCGATCCGCATGGCGCTGTATCAAGCCAATGTGCGCGCCCTCTTGCCCCATGCGATTCATCAAGCATCGAAAAACAACTTCCAACCCATACTCGGCCTATATGCCCTCACTATCGACAATGCTGGCATGGCGATGGGCATGCACGCCTCTGTGGTCTGTGGCGAAGATATGCACCGCATTACCCCAACCATGCGCGAGCAGGCCAAAAAATCCTTTATGGGCAGAACCATGCTCGATGGCTTAGAGGCGACTTGTTCAATATGGAAAGTGCCTGCGGTCGATAACAGCTTTAGCGAGCCCATTAACAGTAACATTCCGACCTTGTTGTTATCCGGCGAAATCGACCCCGCCACCCCACCAAGCTGGGGCGAGTTAGCCATGGAAAAACTCACCAATGCCAAGCACTTTGTCGCTCCTTATGCGACCCACGGTGTGGCCTATCAATCCTGCGCCAATAACCTGATTGCCGATCTCGTTCGCTCGGGCTCAGTCAACGATCTCAACGGCGAATGTTTGAACAAAGATGTGCGCCGCAGCTTTTATTTAAATGCCAGCTCGGTAGAACCGCTTAATGCGACCAGCACAAAAACCACGACAACAGATGATCACGCCAGCACTGGAGCTAAGGAATAAGCCATGATTAAAGTATCCCATCTTTCCAAGCGCATCGGTGACGTGCAGGCGCTGAATGACTTAAGTTTCGTCGCACAAAATGGCCAAATCACAGGACTACTCGGCCCGAACGGGGCAGGTAAAACCACCTGTTTACGCACTATCTTTGGCCTGCTGAAACCCGATAACGGCAAAGCAGAAATCGAAGGCATAGATGTCGCCATCGACCCTATCGGTGCTAAGCAGCAACTCGGGTTATTCCCCGACCCTTTTGGTCTGTATGAACGCTTAACACCACGGGAATACATTCGCTATTTTGCCGAGCTGAGCGGCTTATCATCCAAGGAGGCCAAAGAGGCCACCAGCCAAGTGATTGCGAAATTGCGCCTCGAAGACATTAGCGATCGTCGCTGCAAAGGCTTCTCCCAAGGACAAAGAATGAAAACCGCCCTCGCACAGGCAATCGTCCACAGCCCGAGCAATATTATCCTCGACGAGCCGACCCGTGGGCTGGATGTGATGAGCACTCGCCTACTGCGTGACATTCTTATCGATCTTAAAAATCAAGGACATTGCGTGCTGTTCTCGAGCCATGTGATGCAGGAAGTCGCCGCACTGTGTGACCAAGTGATCGTCATGGCCCAAGGCAGAGTCGTCGCCATTGGCAGCCCAACTGAACTTTGCATTCAAACAGGCAAAGACTCGCTCGAAGAAGCCTTTATTCAACTTATCGGCACGGATGAAGGGATAGCGGCATGATGACTCAGCAAAGATTACGCCCGCAGGTTTTAACCTTTAAGACCTTGATATATAAAAGCGTGGCATTTAAGAACATGGTTAAGGGAATGACAGCATGAATAAAATAATCGCTATGGTTCGTAAAGAACTCATCGATGCCGCCCGCGATAAGCGCTCTGTGATGGCGGGTCTGTACTACGCCATAGGCACGCCGCTGATCATGTGCGGCCTATTTATGGTGTTAATTGGCCAGCTAACCAGTCCTGATGATTTGAAAATCACCATTAAAAATCCCGATAAAGCACCGGATTTAGTAAGATTTTTATCAAATAAGGGCATCACTCAAGGCGCAGCCGATGGCTCTGACGCCAAAGACCTTAAAGCAATAGAACTGATCATCAGCACCGACTATGCCGCGCAAATGAACCAAGGCAAAAGCGCCGAAATCACTATCGTGGCCGATAACTCTGAGGAGAAATTACAGAACTCGATTCGCAGACTCGAAAAACAACTGCAGGCCTACAGCGCTGAAATGGGCAGTTTACGTTTAATTGCCCGCGGTATCGACCCGCGCGTGGTGCAGCCACTCAAGGTGAATGTGCAAGACAAAGCCACCACAGACTCTAAGGGTGGGATGATCTTAGGTATCGCCATTTTCACTATGATTTACTCGGTATTTATCTCGGGGATGAACCTAGCTATCGACACCAGTGCCGGTGAGCGCGAACGCAACTCCTTGGCGCTGCTATTGAGCCATCCGCTGACCACTCGCCAATTAGTGCTATCAAAAATTATTGCGGTGAGCTTGTTCGCTTTGCTCGGTTTAGTGCTGATCTTGCTGGTGTCTAAAATCGCCTACGCCTTTGTGCCATGGCAGGAATTAGGCTTTAGCGTCAACATCACCACGGAATTTATGGCACTGATGTTAGTGGTCGGCATCCCCGTCGCGTTAATGGCCGCTTGTCTGCAACTGTTTGTGTCTTTTATGGCGAAAACCTTTAAGGAGGCTCAGTCCTATCTGACTATGGTGCTATTTGTGCCCTTAGCCTTGTCGATGGCCGCCAGTTACAACATAGCGCCAGATATGCTGCAGTGGTTGCCCGTCTCGGGTCAGCAACAGGCATTAATGGACTTTATCAAAGGTAAAGACTTGCCCATGTTGCAGTTACTGGTTTCGACCTTAGGCACACTCGCCATTGCGGTATTGCTCGCCTTTGGCATGGAAAGGTCGCTCAAGAGTGAAAAAGTGATCTTCGGTTTATAGGTCGCTTCGATTGATAAACTTGGGGACGATAAACTTAAACCGACAAACTTGAGGAGCGATAACTAAGTCGCTCCCAAGTTGAAAACCTCAATAGCTACGGGAGTTTGTTATGGAAAACGAATTTGTCTTAATAGTGATTATGGTCACCTTCATTATTGGCCTCAGCGCCACTGAAATGTTTAAACACTATCTAAAGGCGCACCAACTTGGAGTGGGCACCGCAGACGATAGGCACCTTGAGGACAAAGTGACTCAACTCAGCCTACAAAACCAAGCACTAATTGAGCGAGTACAAGTGCTTGAAAAAATAGTGACAGAGCCAGAGTACGAGCTAAAGCAGCAGATTAATCAGTTATGAACCCTAAGCTCCTCAAACAACAAAGCCACTGGATTTTCAGTGGCTTTGTTTTTTACAGGCTTGATAGCAAGATTACTTAGCCTTTGGCCTGAATGGTTTGATAACCGACTCATTGCACTCTAAATACGGGCCTTCCATCAAATCGATACAGTAAGGGATAGCGGGGAACACGGCATCTAAACATTCGCGAATCGATTTTGGTTTGCCGGGCAAATTCACAATCAATGAATCGCCACGTAACCCTGCGGTTTGACGAGACAAAATGGCGGTAGGCACAAATTTTAATGACTCGGCGCGCATCAACTCACCGAAGCCTGGCATCATGCGATCGCAGACGGCTTCTGTCGCTTCTGGGGTGACATCGCGTTTCGCTGGGCCAGTGCCGCCCGTAGTGACAATCAAACAGCAATCCTGCTCGTCGGCCATCTTGATCAGCGTCGCTTCAACCACATCCTGCTCATCGGGGATCACTTGATAAATCGGCTCCCACTCGCTGGTGAGATAGTCGTTGAGCGTGTCTATAATCGCCTTGCCTGAGATATCTTCATAAATTCCCGCGCTGGCGCGATCGCTGACCGTCACAATACCGATTTTTGCTTTGCTCATAGGAAATCCCCAATGATGTTGAAATGAAACATGCCGAAGTGAAAATTGTCGACATCAAGCATGGAAGAAGCCGCTACAGCTTCGACCTTAAGCCGCAGCTAAAATAGCATAAATGCTCGGAAAAGGGGGCGACTAAAACGTGATGGGGTTCGCGCAACACCGTTTAAACACTCGGAATTTAAAAATTGTTCATTGATGACAAACGCCTTCCCCAAAGCAAAGCAGCATTGGGCCGATAAAAACATGCCATAAAGGGAGATTGGCTCAGGCACTCTCACTGCAAGTTGAGCCATTCAAAAGATAAAAACGAAAAGGGCTAAATCCGCCGTGCATTCCAATACTTAGACGCCCAATAACTGTTATGCAGGCTCGAAATCTTCACCCCTTGGCTAGTGGAAACATGGAGAAAATTATCGTCTCCCACATAAATGCCGACATGGTGCGTGCTCCAACCTGTCTTGAAAAATACTAAGTCGCCCTTGCGCAGTTGATTTCTCGGCACGGGTTTCCCTAGGGCTTGCTGTTCTTCAACCGTGCGCGGCAAGGTCATACCCAACATCTTCTGATAGGCAACCGACACAAAGGCCGAGCAATCTATGCCCCGCTTAGTGCCACCGCCTAAACGATAGGGCACACCGCGCCACTCAGAATGCAGTTCGGAGATATTGCTATCGTTCCAAACCGTGGCGGGTTCAACTTGCTTTACCACAGGCTTAGGTTCTGGCGCGCTAGCACAAGCGCCAAGGCCTAAGGCTAAGATAATTATCAGTAATCGTTTCATAGCTTCAAACTCATTGCAGGCAGATTTCACAGTAACGTAATTTTGAGTTTTTATCAGGTAAATTCAAGGCGGCTGGGGATCAAAACGCCCAAACACCCGCGCACTCTAGCAGACTAATGTAACCCAAAGCTTAAAACTATAACGCCGTCCACAATAAACGTACGCCCACCAGCACCATTAAAATCAAGATGATGCGCTTAAATAACCTGTCGTTAATTTTATCTTGAATAAACAAACCTAGCTTTACCCCTAACCATGCCAGCGGCACCAGTAACAGGGAAACTAAAATATTCTCTTGGTTAATCTGCCCAAGCAAACTGTAGGGAATAAGCTTGACTAGATTCACCACCGCAAAAAAGACAACAGCCGTGGCTAAAAACTCCGCCTTAGCCAAACGCAGCGGCAACAAGTAAGCATTGAGTGGCGGCCCGCCCGCATGGGCAACAAAGCTCGTAAAGCCGGCGGTTAAGCCACACAAGCGTCCTACCAGAGGTAAAGGTGATGCTTGGGTTTTATCCCCCAGAATCAAACCATACAAACCAAAACCGAGGGACACACAGCCTAAAATCGCCCGTAGATATTCTTCATTCAACCTATCAAACAACAGATAAGCGATAAAAATACCCACTATCGCCGCGGGCAGTAATATCCATAAATGACGCGGATTATGTTGCCCCCACCAAGAACGCACACTCAAAAAATCCATATAAATCAGCAGCGGCAACATAAGCGCCGCCGCTGTGGTAGGGCTAATGGCCAGCGCCAATAGCGGGACAGTTAACCCGCCCACGCCACCCGCAAAACCGGATTTAGAAATCCCCGTAATCAATACTGCGGGTATTGCCACCAACCAAAAAAGAGGGTCCGTTAACATCAACACATCCTGAATAACGCCTTAAGGCTATCAAGTTACCTGTTGTTGGTGTGATAAAAAAGAGGCTGCACAGAGCTAACATCAAAAGTGCAATCACATAGATAAGTCAGCGAGCCTTAAATGAATAACAACCTCGCCCATAAAACACGGGATAAAAAGTAAAAAATCCGCAGTCATTTGGCTGCGGATTTTTTGTGTTAGCTTTTGGCTAAAGAGGAAAAGCTTAGCTTACGCCTATGCCGATTCAGCCGTCATATTCACTAAGCGAGGCGTACTCTTAGTCGCTTTCTTAGCTGACGCAGGGGTTTTGGGCTCTGGCATACGAATGGTTAATGACATGACTAACGCCACCACCAGCAACGCTAAAATCACGTTGAAGGTTGCAATAAAGCCACCAAATAACGAGGCGACAATCGAACCGATAATACTGCCGATACCGAAACCTAAGTAGATAACGCCATAGTTTTTAGTCAGGTTATTCAGGCCGAAGAAGTCGCTCACCAATGATGGATAAACAGTGATAGTACCGCCAAAACTAAAGGCAACGCAGGCAACCGCAATGAAGAACAGGTTAGCATTCAAAGGAATGAACAACAGTAACACCATACCGACTAAAGTGATGATCTGCGCCAGTGAAATAACGCGAATGCGGGGGATTTTGTCCGACAGTATACCCAGCACTAAACGACCACTGAGGTTTGCCATAGCAATCACAGCAACAGCATTGGCGGCGACCAGTACAGGCAAGTCGACCATCTTCTCACCGATATCTTTAGCCACACCAATCACATACAAACCACTCATACAGGCCGACAGGAACATCAGCGCCAGCATCCAGTATTGCGGCTTACGCATGGCTTCAGCGAGGGTGAAGTCGCGACTTTCGGCTTGCTGACTTGCGGCTGATTGTGCAGGCGCATCTTTCATCAACATACCGCCACACAAGACCAACGCCATGGCGATCAGCCCCCACAGTTGGAAGGTGGTTTCAAGGCCAGTGTTTTCGAGTAACAGCACGTTAATGTATTTAAATCCGAGGCTACCTAGACCATAAGCGCCAATCGCTAACGCCGAAATCAGCCCTTTGCGTTCGGGGAACCACTTCACGCAGTTAGACAAGGTCATCAAGTAGCCAGTGCCATCGGCAAAGCCCACTAAAATCCCAGCGCACAGGTAAAGCATCATCAAGTTACTGGCTTGGGCAGTGAGTAAGAATCCAACGCCGAGTAACAGGCCTGCGCCTAAGGTGACATTACGTACGCCAAAGCGTTCCTGTAATTTGCCCGCCATGGAAGATGCCACGGCCAAAGACAAACTCAGCAAACCAAATACAAACGCCACTTGGCTGACGGGTTCGTCGAGTTTAACGGCCAACTGCGCATTGAACAGGCTCCAAGTGTAAACTGAGCCGAGTGCAAACTGGGTGATAATAGTACCAACTAAGGTCAGGTACCGAGTACGGTTCATCTCTTTAGTCATGATGCATCTCGCTTTAGGGGATCAGGAATTGAGTCCACTATAAGAGAGATGCGATTCGCGCCGATCAATTAAGGCATGAAATACAGATCTGCAGGAATGAATGACAATTACAGCCTCATCAGCTGTCGAAAAGCCTTAATATTACTACGGCTAACGGGCACCTCGAACGACAAATCATGCAATCTAATCAGGTAAGTACTATTGAACCAAGGCACGATTTCGCGGATCTTGTTGATATTGACGCAATAGGAACGGTGACAGCGGAAAAAGCCTTCAGCAGGCAAGCGGCTGACAAACTCACTGATGGTCATCTGCATCACATAACGGTCGGTGCGGGTGTACACATAGGTGAGTTTTTCATCGGCCTCGGCATAATAAATTTGCTCGCAGGGCGTAACGATAATCCGCTCACCTTTAACTAAATTCACGGTTCGACTGGTGTTGCTCGCGGCCTCATGTTGCGGCTTTGGTGCTTGTCGTCCCACCTGTTCAATCTTCTGCAATAAGCTGATGATCCGCGGTTCATTGTAGGGCTTGAGAATATAATCGAAAGCTTCGAGCTCAAACGCTTCTACTGCAAATTCTTTATAGGCAGTAACAAACACCACATGGGGAGGATGGGTCGATTTATGCAGATTCTTCGCCAACAAAAGGCCATCGATGGACGGTATTTGGATATCCAAAAACACCACATCGACCTCGTGATCCTGCAAATATTTAAAGGCCTCTAAGCCATCCTCGAAGCTAGCCACTATGTCTATCTCACTGTGGCTCTTCACTAAATACTCTAGCTCCTCACGGGCAAGATATTCATCTTCAACTATGATGGCTTTTAACATACTTGCGCCTCATTTTCCGGTAAGTAAAAACTGACTTCAGTCCCCGGCTCGAGCCGTTTAAGCTGCAAACCTTCGCCGTACAATAACTTCACTCTCTGGTGCACATTCATCAGCCCGATACTGCTGCTTTCTACACGGCCAGCAGCTACACCATCAATCACCTCTTGGCGGATCCCATAGCCAGTATCGCGCACGGCGACGCGAATGCCTGCATCGAGTTTTTTCACTTCTATCGTCACTCTGCCCGGTGCACTACGCGGTTGAATGCCGTGCAAAATCGCGTTTTCCACCAGCGGCTGTAACAAGAGGCAAGGTACACAAAAATGCACATCGTCGACATCGAAGATCACTTCAAGCTTGTCGCCAAAGCGCGCCTGCTCGATCGCTACATAATCACGGACTTGCTTCACTTCTTCTTGGATATCAATCAGCTCATCGCCTTTAGCCAAGTTATAGCGCAGATAATCGGCCAGATTAGCAATCAACTGTCGCGCCTGCTGTGGCCGAATACGGATCAAAGAAGAAATCGCATTGAGGGCATTAAATAAAAAATGTGGATTAATCTTGCTCTGCAACGCCGTAAACTCCGCCTTGCGGGTCATCTCTTGCAGTTGCTCGATACGCGACACTTCCATCTGGGTCGAAATCAGCTGCGACAAACCCACAGCCATCTCCCGCAACGAGCTAGTGATACGATAGGTATTGCGATAGTAAATCTTCAGCGTGCCACTCACAGTGCCGTTTTCGCGCAGCGGGATTATGATGACCGAATGAAAATCCGATAAATGATATTGGCGTAAGTCATTGTTAATAATGTTTTGATCTTGCTCTATCGCCCTTTGAGTCATTTCGCTAATCGCTTGATGACCATCGACCTCGTAGTAATCTTTACCAACGCCCATATAGGCTAACACATCGCGAGTATCGGTAATCGCCACAGCATCGGCATGGATTTCATTGCGGATCACAGCGCACACTTGCTCTAAGGCATGGCGATCAATCTTGCGAAAAAAGGGTAAGGTTTTATTAGCAATATCCAGCGCGAGCTTGGCCTGTTTAGCGGCAATCAACTCTTTCTCATCGTCGAGGTCCTGCACTAACTTAATAATCAGTCCGATACACACAGTGCCCGCAATCATGGGATAGGCAATATGACTCACAATCTCAACGCCCACCTCGTGTGGCTCTGTCAGCAACCAAATCAACAACATGGTCAGCGTTTCACACAACATGCCCGCCACAATGCCATAAATCCACAACTTAGATTTGGGACATTTGTAATAAATCCACGTCGCCATAAGGCCGGCAATAATGCTAGCGATTAAACACGGAATAGAGGTATCGCCATCCATATCAATAAGATATCTATGCAGCCCCGACAGCACGCCCGCAGGAATACCAACCCAAGGACCAAATAGAATCCCGCCAGAAATAATTGCAATAATCCGCACGTTGACCAACGCGCCTTCAACCTCAATGCCGGTATAAGTACTAAACACTGCAAATAAGCAAAATATCGCCGCCACAGAAACCAACTCTGCGGGGGTATGATTACGCTTTTGGAATAAACGCTGAAACGGTCGAGTGCGAGTTAAAAAGAACAAGGTCATCAGCATCAAGGCCGCCCGTTCAAATACCGCCAGTAACATCATTTGATTTTCGAGCACGCTTTCTCCTTGATCTATCACGCTGAATCACAGCCCAACGTTATATTTACCAATGATATATTTATGAGTGTTAAGCCTGTACGCTGAATGGATTAGGGTGAAGACAGGCTTTGCCGCCAACACAAGCTCCCATAAAAGATAGACTCGATTTTGCAGATCCAACGTAAGACATGGATGATAAAAATCACCGAGCCCCAAACTTGTCAAACACTCGTATTTAGGCTCGAGTAAAACATCAAACGCTAATGCCCACATAAATACAGGCTTGCTAAAGTAAAGGACAGATAAAAGTCCCATTCACGCGGGCTCAGTCACACATTCGTACTTGAATTAGGCTATCAAAGTGTATCGAAGGACAATTTGAAGAACCTAAAACACGTTAAGTTAACCACTAAAAAGTGAAATTGCCCTCTATCAGGTCACTGCCACAATTTGCAAAATCGACTGGAATACCCGAAGCTAAAACCTTCGGCTCGAATGCAAGATGAGATCACCCCCATGCGAGATTCTAGGTTCACACTTAGCAGCACTGAACCGAGCCAAACTGAACTGAGCATGCCCTAGTAATGGAATAAGGAGCGAACATGAGTGAACTACAAGCACAGTTTTATGGTGGCCCTAAGGAATGTCCTATTGAAAATGGCCGCATTCAAGCTCAACGAATTGCCCCAAAAATCAGTGATGTCGGCGGCATACCTGTCGCACGGGCTATTCCACAAAAAGAGCGCCGCCTTATCGGCCCTTGGTGCTTTCTCGACCATATTGGCCCAATCACCGACGGCCCGCAGTTAAACGTCGGCCAACATCCACACATTGGATTGCAAACCTTTACTTGGATGCTCGAAGGCGAAATCATGCACAGGGACAGCCTAGGCAGTGCCCAAGTGATCCGCCCAAAACAAGTTAACCTAATGACAGCCGGACACGGCATAGCCCACACCGAAGAGTCGATAGCGGGCCATCACACTATGCACGCAGCCCAACTATGGATTGCCTTACCACTGGAACACAAAGATACCACTCCGAGATTCGATCACTACCCAGAGCTGCCGACTTGGCTCGAAGCGAATATCGAATTCACCCTACTGATTGGCAATTGGCATCATAAACAGGCGCCCACATTACACTTCTCACCTATCGTTGCCATAGATCTGTTTGCCGCCCATGACGCTGAACTCACTCTGAATCTCGACCCTAGTTTCGAATATGCCCTCATGCCACTGGAAGGCCGCTTCCAAATCGAGGATGACAGTTTTGATAATAACCACCTCGCCTACCTTGGCATGCTACGCGAAACCATCACCATAAAACTCGAGGCGGGTTGTCGCATACTGCTGATTGGCGGCGCGCCATTGGCTGATCCTGTCAGCATTTGGTGGAACTTTGTTGGCCATAGCAAAGATGAAATAGTCAAAGCACAGGCAGATTGGGAAGCCGAAGATCCCCGCTTCGCCGCCGTTACTGGCTATAGTGGCAAACGCTTAGTGCCCCCACCAATACCTTGGTGATGCTTAGCTCAATGACGGGCGGGTCAATGACTCAGGGTTAGTGGTTGGATAGGCACTTTGGCATCATACGTAATGGCCTACGCAAGGGTTAAGGCTTACAACATGAGTGTATGCGGTAAGCCTTATCATTTACCCAAAGTGTGATGTGAACAAGCTCGATTGGCCTAAGCTAAGTGCAAGCTAAGCCACTCACAAGGTTACAAATTTTACGGCATTTTTACGCGCTATCTTAAAATGCCTTTGCTAAAGTACAGGCACTTTCTTTATATGCGTCTTTCTATTCATGACTTCATCCATAGCGGCTCCCATGACACAATACTGGCGTTCGCACCCGACTTTATTTACCTTCATAGTGCTAGTGACGGCCATTTTCTGCAGCGCCTTTATCGATCACTTTTCAAACTCAACTATCGCCGTACTGCTGATTTTACAATTGGCCGTAGTGGCCGTAGCCCTACAATGCAACGCCAACTTGGCCTATTTTGCAGCAGTATTTGAGGCGACCAGCTTTAATTTTCTATTTACCACACCACGTTATTCACTACAGATGTTTAATCTTGAGGACATTCTCAATCTCAGTGTGTTTCTGCTTGTCGCCCTCACCACCAGCAAATTAGCTGAACACTATCGACGTCAGCAAGATGCTCTCGAACAAGCTCAGTTACGCAACAGTATTTTGCTGTCGGTTTCCCATGATTTACGCACCCCACTCGCCACTATCATTGGCACGCTCACCACCTTAAAGGAATACATGCCTAAGCTCAGTCCAGACCAAAAGGATGAGCTGATTGATAGCGCGGCCGCCGAAAGCCATCGCCTGCACCAATATATCGAAAACCTGCTGCAAGCCACTAAGTTACAACACGGCGCACTCAAGTTTAGCTTGAGTGAAGACGCCATAATGAATGTATTGCACCAAGCTATTGCCCGTTTTCCAGCCACGCAGCCGCGTATTATCATCAAGAGTGACGCCGATTTACCGTCACTGATGATCTGCAGTTCATTGATTGAGCAAGCTATTTTTAATGTATTGGATAATGCGCTGCGCTATTCGCCTTCTGATAAGCAAGTCATAGTAAAAGCGTATCAGCAGGGCGATGCGTTACTGTTAGATATCCAAGATGAGGGTCTTGGCATAGAACCCGCTCAGGCGCAGGCAATTTTTGAGCTCTTTTATCGCCAACATCCCTCAACCGATAGCGGCTCGGGCCTTGGGCTTGCTGTTGCTAAGGGCATAATTACCGCCCATGGTGGCCAGATCAGCGCCGAACCTGTCGCTCATGGCAGCCTTATTCGTATCGCATTGCCGATAAAAAAGGGAGAGGAATAAATGGCTTATAAGGTGCTGGTTGTCGATGACGAAGCGCAAATCCACACTTTTATGCGGATATCGTTAGAAGCGGAAGGATTCGAATATCATGGCGCTGCCTCGATTGCGTCAGCCCTAGCGCAATATCATGCGCAGCAGCCACACGTGTTAGTGCTCGATCTTGGCCTACCCGATGGTGATGGCATCAGCTTGCTGCAAACCCTACGTCAGAGTGACAAAGTGCCTGTGCTTATCTTAACCGCCCGCGATCAGGAGGAAGAAAAAATTCGTCTTTTGGAAGCAGGCGCCAATGACTATCTCAGCAAGCCATTTGGGATCAGGGAGTTAATCGCTCGCATCAAGGTTTTAGTCCGCGATTTAGTCGATGAACCGCCATTAAGTGATTTACTGCAGTTTGGCGCACTTAAGTTGCAAAAAAGTACCCACCAGCTTTGGCTCGATCAGCAAGAAATCGCCTTAACCAAAAAGGAGTTTGCCCTGATGGAGACCTTAATGTCTCACCCTGGTCAGCTCGTTAAACAAACTGAATTACTGCGGGATATTTGGGGTAAAACCCATCAAGAAGACAGTCATTATCTGCGGATCTTAGTCAGTCAGTTACGTAAAAAACTCAATGACAGCAGCGAGCAGCAGCTCATTAAGACAGAAGCGGGCCTAGGTTATCGCTTAACAAACAATAGATAAGCATTTGTTATAAAATAGAAAAGGATATTTTAATGGCACATTTTACCGTTATTGGCTTAGGGAGATTTGGTGTCGCCGCTAGCCTAGAATTGATCCACTTAGGCCACACGGTCACTGGCGTGGATAGTGACCCTAAAATGGTGGAAAAATACGTAGAAGACTTAACCGAAGCGGTTATTTGTGATTGTTCCGACGAAGCTGCACTTCGTGAGCTAGACCTCGCAAACAGTGAAGCCGTACTGGTCGCAATTGGCGAAGATATGCAATCAAGTTTGCTGTGCACCTTGGCACTGAAAAATCTGGGAGTAGAAGTCATTTGGGTCAAAGCCAGCACTAAAGCCCATCACACTATCGTCTCTAAACTCGGCGTCGCCCGCATCATACATCCAGAGGAAGAAATGGGCATACGTGTCGCCCAGTCGCTCAACTATCCTATGGTGAACAATTTCCTGCCGATTGGTGATGGTCTCTATGTGGTCGAGATCCATATCAAGCCTCACCTTGATCAAACCACTGTCAGCCAACTCCTCGGCGCTGCACAGGATGATGTTAAAGATGATGTAAAAAGCAATGTGATACGCAACCCTAAAGGCAAAGTCGCCGCCATTATGGTTAAGCGGGATCTGACGGTTTTCAGCAAAATTGATAGTCAATTTATCCTGCAAACGAATGACGCCTTACTGCTCTGCGGTAGCCGTACTGAGCTCAAATACCTAGCGCCAAGGTTGGTGTAACTTGGTTCAATGGCATCCCTCCATCATGGCGATTGAGCATAAACCCAAATCGAGTAAAAAGCTGTTAGGCGCACCGCCCTTTATCCTAAGCGTGAGCTTTGCATTATTGATCATCTTAGGCACTTGCTTACTCAAACTGCCCATAGCAACCGCATCTTCTATTACGTGGCTACAAAGTCTGTTCACGGCCACCTCGGCGGTAACAGTGACAGGGCTTGTCGTTGTCGATACTGGCACTGTTTTTACGCCCTTTGGGCAAATAATCATAGCGCTGTTAATCCAATGCGGTGGACTTGGGCTGATGACCTTCGCCATTGTCACCCTGATCGCCATTGGTGGTAGAATTGGTTTTTTACACCAAACAGTCGCAAAAGAGGCTTTTAATCAAACTGATACATCGACTCTAGTGTCAACGGCAAAATCAGTGTTAGTGTTTTCCTTACTGGTTGAAGCCGTAGGCATGGCCATTCTTTCCGTGTACTGGAGTCAGGAACTTGGTTGGAAAACCAGCTTATTCCACGGTTTTTTCTACACCATCAGCGCCTTTAACAACGCAGGTTTTGCCCTCAGTGCCGACAGCCTAATGCCCTATGTTGCCGATCCTGTCATTAACCTCACCATCACGGGCCTGCTCATCATAGGTGGCCTCGGATTTTCGGTGTGGATAGATCTTCGTAGGAACAAACGTTGGTCAAAACTCAGCGTTTACAGCCGCATGATGATCACAGGCACTATGATTATCAACGCCATCGCCGTGATTGCGATTTACTTTATTGAGTACAACAACCCCAATACCTTGGCGCCCTTAAGCGAACTCGGGAAATGGTTAGCCTCATGGTTTCAAGCCGTGACACCGCGCACCGCAGGCTTTAATACACTAGCAATTGACCAACTCGAAGATGGTACAACGCTACTCATGCTGGTATTGATGTTTATTGGCGGCGGCTCACTAAGTACCGCCAGCGGTGTTAAAGTCGTCACCTTTATGGTGCTCATCTTGGCAACTTATGGCTATTTACGCCGCGATGAAGCTATTTATGTATTTAAGCGCGAGATCCCCAAAGACACTGTCAGCAAAGCCTTGGCGCTAACCATGATCTCTATTGGCGTCACTTGGCTAGCCATCTTCGCACTGGTATTAAGTGAAAACGCACCGTTAATTGATATCGTCTTTGAGGCAGTATCAGCACTGGGCACAGTCGGTTTGTCCCGAGGTTTAACAGGCAACTTAACGACTCTAGGCCAAGCCATCATCATTTTTATAATGTTCATGGGTCGCCTCGGCCCACTCGTACTCGCCTACTTCCTCGCCAGCCCAAGGACCAAGAAACTGCGCTACGCAGAAACCAAATTAGCAATTGGGTAAGGATTGATTGGTGGTAAGCGTAACGCCAACCACACCTTGCGGTGTGGCTGGTGATCAGTAAGGCAGGAGTTGCTGTAGTTTCTCTTGGGTGTTGGCTTTGGGTAGCTCGGTTAATAAGCGGCATAGGTAATCATACGGCTCCAGTCCGTTGATTTTTGAGGTCTCGACCAGGCTGTACAGTGCCGCACTGGCTTGTGCTCCCGTCTTGGTATTGGCGAACAACCACGCCTTGCGACCAATCACGAACGGTTTGATGGCGCG
>NZ_JAKKRK010000035.1:0-57700 GCF_025654545.1 Shewanella sp. SM20
TCTGGGCCGTGTCTCAGTCCCAGTGTGGCTGATCATCCTCTCAGAACAGCTAGGGATCGTCGCCTTGGTGAGCCATTACCTCACCAACTAGCTAATCCCACCTAGGTTCATCCAATCGCGAGAGGCCCGAAGGTCCCCCTCTTTCCCCCGTAGGGCGTATGCGGTATTAGCAGTCGTTTCCAACTGTTATCCCCCTCGACTGGGCAGATCCCTAGGCATTACTCACCCGTCCGCCGCTCGCCACCTCAGGAGTAAACTCCCTTGTGCTGCCGCTCGACTTGCATGTGTTAGGCCTGCCGCCAGCGTTCAATCTGAGCCATGATCAAACTCTTCAATTAAAGTTTTGTTGCTTCCGTCTTGCGACTTCAGCGGCTCAATGAATTCTGATTTTTTTGTTTCTCGCTAAAAGAAACAAACTGTACATATTACTATGAACACTCATTGTTACATTGATTTAAATTTTTGACTGCCAACCCGAAGGCTAAGCAGTTTCGATTAACTCAACACCTGTGAGTGTCCACACAGATTTCTTGTTTTATCTTGTTAAAGAGCAACTCAATATTCATAAGAGAACTTGAGTACCACACTGAGCGTCGAACGCTTCCAGTTGGCTAGGGCTGCGTATTTTACGCATTTCCCGCTTCGCGTCAAGGAGTTTTTTTACAACTTCTTGCTGCGCTTGAATTAAGTGCTTAAAAGCGACTCAATTCAACCTAACTCGTTAGCCCGCTTTCGCTGTCTGCCGTGTCAGTGGATGCGCATTATAGGCAGTGAAACTTTTTGTGCAACTCCTATTTTAAGGAAATTTGCAGTTAATTCTAATTATCTAATCTAGCCACAAGATACCCACCGCTTACCCCCAAAGTTATCCACAAAATAGCGCTTTATCTGTAATTTGACCCAATTAATTGCCAGCGTACAGTATCAAGACAAAGGGATCATGAGCATGAATGCTATCAGATTTAAATGAGAATAACGGCTGCTCGAACCGGAATATCTCACCTCCACTTTTATATGGAGTCGTTAATGGAATAATTACAGGGAACAACAGAAGAAGATGACACTCTGAGTGTATTTGGTGATGAAGATACTTTACTTATATATAGTAGTTGCCTCCCATCAACCCACCATAGAAAGTCGAAACGATGTACTCAGCAATAGAAAGAGGGTCTCCTTGATACTTATTCGTTAGTAGCTGGCTACATTAGATATCAGCATATAGTAGTAGCAGTAATAAGTAGTTCAGAGACCATTCAACTCTATTCACCTTAATCCATTACCGAGTTGAGTGGATTAGCTCGCACTCCATAGCAGTTGTCCGCAGTCTGTAAGATCATAGCCACCAAGTAGTGCCGCCATTTGCCTCGAGTGACCGCTCGCCAACATAGTAAAAAGTTGTTGAAGCTGACGACGGAAGTAAATGCTTTGCGGCATAACGAAATCGAAAGACTCTTTAATCAGTGGCACGAAACTTAAACCACTTTCCAAAGCCACAGATTGACAACCAAAACCAATATCGGCATCACCCCTAGCGATATAACCCGCCAACTCGCGTTCACTATAGGCAGTTAGCACGACATTAAGTTGATCTAAGCGAGCACCTTGCTTTAACAACCAATGCTCTAAGTGCTGTTGGCTACCTGCGCCCCCCTGACGACTCACCCAACGCCAAGGCAAGTTCACGACTTTATCTTCTTCTTGGCATCTGTGGTGCATATCGGCACGCATGATCAACCCTTGCTGACGGGAGTAACCATGCACCATGATCCATTGTTGATGGTTGTTATAACCTTTAAGTAAAGCTGGGTGGCGAATATTTCTATCCTCCATGCTACCCCAGTGTAAGGTGCACACATCGGCATAACCTTTAGCAAGCAACTCTAACCCTAAACGTGAACCTGTTGCGCTGTAGCTTATCAACTCACGGCTACCAACTTGCGCCATCAAACGCGCCACCAGCATAGATAATAGTGGATCGTCACTACCAGTGATCAATAAACGGTCGGTCAGCATGCCACTGTGGCAAGAATCCATTACCCAACGGTCGATTAACACTTTCGGAAATAGCCATTTACCGGTGATTTTAGTGGCGGGGAGAATTCTGTCATTAGCCATGGCGTAGACTTTTTTCTCATTAAGATCTAAATACTCGGCCACTTGCTTCGCGCTCATGTAGACCAATTCACTGGCAGACGTCATCTTGTTTCCTTGTCTTATTCTTCGTTACTGCATGTAAGTCTTAGCTGACTTGAGGCTAAGGAGCCGTATTGGCATCAAACTGCAGATTTTCACTACCGTGGTACACCAAAAAGTGACGACCTTTGGCGCGGGCAATAATAGTAATACCCAACTGCTGCGCTAGTGCTAAGCCCATCTGAGTCACGCCACTGCGTGATAGCAAAATAGGGATCCCCATTTTGGCGACTTTAATCACCATTTCCGAAGTTAAGCGGCCAGTGGTATAAAATATCTTATTATCGCCGCGATCCTGAGTCAGCCACATATCCCCAGCCAAAGTATCTACGGCATTATGACGGCCAACATCCTCGACGAAAGCCATAATTTTATCGTCTTCGCACAAGCCACAACCGTGCACAGCACCCGCATTTTTATAGGTTTCATTATATTCGTTGATATTTTTCAATAAGCTATAAAGGGTGCTTTGCTTAAGACTTGGCGTTGGTAAATTGATGCCGTCTAAATCTTGCATAAAACTGCCATAAACCGTGCCTTGACCACAGCCTGATGTCACCGTTTTTTCGGAGAGTTTCTCATCCAGATCGGCGGTTTGTTCACGGGTAACCACGGCTGCAGAACTCACATCCCAATCGACGATAACAGAGTCCAGTAAGTTCACATCCGAAATAAAGCCTTGGTTCTTAAGATAACCTAACGCCAGTGACTCAGGTTTCGCCCCTAGGGTCATAAGTGTCACTATTGGTCGCCAGTTCAAATACACGGTAAGCGGACGTTCGCAGGCGACAAATTTATCCAACACTTCCCCGGCTTCATTCACTGCTTTTACAGCAATGGTTAGCGGTACTTCCACTTGAGTTCTCACAAAAGAACACTGATGCTGAGTTTTTTGAGAAGGATTGGCTGCCGCTATTTCGCTATCTGTGCTCATGTTGTTATCAGGAATAGTGATATTTTCAGAGATCATAATGTTACCGCTTAACGAGTCATGGTCAGAGCATAGCAATATTTATACCTAGACATAAAAATTGGGGTTAAATGCGTGATCTGCCGCAATGCTGATTTTTCATTAGCCCTTTTATGTCCCAAACAAAATCCTGTACTGGACAAAATGTCCAATTTATAGGGTGTTTTTGATGATCTAGCTCAAACTAATCCACTATGTTTACTGGCACCAATATTGCAGTGACCTTTTATCGCAATTTGTTGGTAAAACCGAACCGTTCACTCTACGGTTTGTCCATCAACACGGCTGAGACGGAGAGACAATGCAACATACAACTAGTGTTTGGCCTATGTACGTTTCACTCAAGAAAGTAGAGAAGCAAGTTGGCCGCTGGACCTCAGTACAATGGGAAATTGATCACCTACTTCCCGCCACCCATCAAGCCCCAGACGATGCAACCTTAGTGCTACTCGAACTGCACAAAGACGAACGCGCCAGCTATCGCCTCAATCTCGATTTAGATAACGCCATGCTGTATTTAGTATGTGATGAAACGGCCGATGGCACTTGGATACCGGCGGCATTATCGGCGGATCAGAATGTCGCGGCGGGTTGTCTTGAGGGCAATACCCCTGTCCTCAACTTATTGATGCCAAAAGCTATCGCTTGTTGGATTGAAGCCTTTATCACCCAATATGGTGAAGTCGAAATTGCCGCTCATCGCCGTAAACATGTCGATGGCCGTAATAATCAAGGCCCGAGTCACGATCCATTACGGAGGGACTAATGGCTGAATCCATACAAAAAACAGGCGGGCTACTGAGTCGCTGGAACCAACGGCGCGAACAAGTTGCAGCAGAGGAAGCGCGAGCTGACGGGGAAACCACACCTCTGGAGACCATCGTAGCCGAGCCCACTATGGCAGTTGAGCAGCTTCAACCCACAGAGTCAGCCTTTGAACCTAATACTGCAGAGCATGACGATCCTAATCGCATCCTCACTGCAGCGGATTTACCCAATCCCGACGAAATTGAAATAGGCGGCAGCTTTGCAAGTTTTATGGGCGCCAATGTTGACCCTGCGGCTAAATCTGCAGCGCTACGTGCACTGTGGAAACAACCGCATTTCAACGAGATAGATGGGCTTTTGGAATATGCACTCGATTACAGTAATCAACCGAAACTCAGTGCAGAAGTCTCAGCTGAATTGATGCAAAAAGTCTTCCGTTACATAGCCGAAGACAGCGAGACCTCGGATGAAGAATCAGCTGTTTTAGCCAAACAAACTGAAGAAAGCAATCCATCCACGAGTCTTGATGTAAGCGAAACAACAACTCATGAGACTAATGAAGTCGAAATCGAATGGGCAGTTGAGCCGATAACGGACAATTTGGATGGGGAGACTGATGACCTACCCCAAAATGCACCAGAGCCCTTAGCTCAGGCACATACCCGAGTTGTTTAACGTCAGTTTAGCTAATTTTAATGTCCGTAACTTTGGTATGTGAATTGCTGTACTAAGATATAAAAAAGCTTAGATAAAAGCAGAAAAGGCAATGACTTACTTATTACCAGCCGCCTAAATCTGCCCAGATACAGTAAAACAAGAAACAGCCAAAGTACTGTTCAGGAACGCAATGTGAGCACTTATTTGATGACCAATCAAACCCAAGAAGCGTTAAAACAAGCGCGACAACAGGTATTAACGCAAACTCAGATGTTGCAGAATCTGATCCCGCCAACTGTCAGCTATACCACCGAAGGCAATGTTCTTATTATTGGCCCAGAAGATCTGGCTCGCCTCGCCGCGGACAAATTGTCCACTATGGCCCATAGGGTGATTTTAGCCAACGAAGCCATTACCAGCCAAGATGAAGCACACCTAGAACGTGTCATGGCAGCGGCAACTGATGTCGAAAGCTATTACAACAAACTCATTGGCGTAAAAGGCTTTTTAGGCCAATTTCAAGTCAGTGTTGAACATCAAGATGGAGCTGCCGAACTCAGTTTAGTGTCAATCCGTAAACCCCATTTCGATATCGTGCTCGATTTGAGCAGCGCAGCTTGTTTGAACTTAGAAATGCTGCCACCCGGCTATTTTTACGTAGGCCAAGACGCTGAAAAACTCGAAGATGCCCTTGCGCAAATTCCCGATCTCATCGGCCAATTTGATAAGCCGCGCTACGTCAAAATTAACCCAGATATCTGTGCCCACGACCGCAATGGCATCAATGGTTGTAATCGTTGCCTCAACTTCTGCCCAGCAGATGCGATCAGCAGTGTCGCAAAGAAAATTGAAATCGATCCATATCTTTGCCATGGCGCAGGCAGTTGTACCAGCGCTTGCCCAACGGGTGCCATCAGTTACGATTTACCTACGCCACAAGCTTTGCATTCATACCTGAACAAAGTCGTTAGCCGTTTCCGCGAACAAGCCCAAACCGCACCGGTGATTTTGTTCCACGATAATGCCGTCGGCGCCAACTTTATTAGCGACGATCTAGCGGGTGATGTTATCCCCGTCGCCTTAGAAGAAATTACCGTTGCTAGCGTAGATCATTGGTTGTCAGTACTCGCTTGGGGCGCGCGCCAAGTGCTGATCCTCAACACAGACGCAACAGCGCCAACCCTAACGCAAATGCTTAAAGGCGAACTTTCTTTAGCCAACAGTATTTTAGATGAGATGGGTCAGCCGCAACGTATCAGCCTCATCGACCCAAGCATGCTTGCCGATTTAGATTCGATGCTCGATATCAGCTTAGATTGGCCCGTGATCGTGCCCGCTGCATTTGCCTCGACCACTAAACGCAATACGCTATTTGAAGCGATCGATCACCTCAATAGCCAAGCGGGTGAAATTGATACTTGCCTTAGCCTCAACAATATTCCCTTTGGCAAAGTCAGTGTGAATGTAGAAAAGTGCACTATGTGTATGTCCTGCGTGGCAATTTGTCCCACGATGGCATTACAAGATGGTGGCGACAAACCTGCACTACACTTCATCGAGCAAAACTGCGTGCAATGCGGTTTATGTGAGGCAGCGTGTCCTGAAAAGGTTATCAGCCTTACCCCGCAAATTAACTTTAATAAAGCTGCCCGTCAGCAACAACACACCCTGAAAGAAGAAGCCCCCTTCGAATGTATTCGCTGCGGCTCTCCTTTTGCGACCCAATCTATGGTGCATCGGATGCTGGATATGGTCGGCGCGCACAGCGCATTTTCTGCCAATATTGAACGCTTGAAAATGTGTGGCGACTGCCGGGTAAAAGACATGTTTGAAGACATTCTTCAAGATCCTGAAAAGCAACTGCGATAAGAGATCCGCTATGACCGAATCAGTAAGACAAGTTTCAGAAAACGATCAGTTGAGAGCCGATATCTATCAACTGTTAGCCGCCCTATTGCGCCGTCAGCCAAGCCCTGAACTGCTACACTTTTTGGCCAATCTTGAAATTGATGCCAATGAAGACAACGAGATGACTAAAGCTTGGTTATCACTCCAACTCGCCGCACAGCAGTTCAACAGCGCACAACTAGAAGACGAGTATTTTGCCCTGTTCCTCGGTGTAGGTTGCGGTGAGATCCTGCCCTACGGCAGCTGGTTTATGACGGGCTCATTGATGGATAAACCACTGGCATTGCTACGCCAAGACTTAATGCAACTGGGGTTTGAACGCGAAGACAACGTCAAGGAACCCGAAGATCACGTTGCAGCCCTGTGTGAAGTGATGGGAACCCTGATTTTAGAAGCGCCAAGTTATCGCCAATTGGCTTTTTACCAACGCCATATCGGCAGCTGGATTGGCCGTTTTTGCGACAATTTAGCCAAGGCGCCAAGTGCGGCGTTTTACGCCACGGTTGCACAGCTAGCAAAAGCGTTTTTTGCAATGGAAGCCAGTGCTTTTGAGCAATTAAGCTTAGATATTCCAGTCAATTGCCCAGGCAGCGCAGACTTACAGCCAGCCACCAGCGATTTAGCAAAACCAGTAGAGTTAATGAACTAAGACTAAACTGAGTGATAGCGCGGCATGTGCGTGCTAAATGTTAGAGATGAGTTAAAACTGCTAAGGTGAGATTAATGTTCACCTTAGCAACAATAACGGAAGCTTAGGCTTCCACAATAACCGAGGTGGTAGCCGTTTGTACCACCTTATCCAGTAACACAAGGAGACACTATGAAGAAGCCAGCTTCCGACATGGGCCGTCGTCAATTGCTTAAAGCATTGGCACTCGGCAGTGCGGCAGGCGCAGTGGTCACTGTAAGTAGTCAAGCGTTAGCTTCGACAAAAACGGCAGCGACCACAGAGCCTAAAAGTGAGAACTACCGCGAAACCGACCATATTCGTAGCTATTATGCGTCGCTTTAAAACTAAAATAGAGGAGAGTGTGTGATGCGATTAACCCGCAAAACAGACCAGGTTGTCGAAGCTAAAGCGCCAGCACTGGGTCTCAATCGTCGTCAGTTCTTAAAATCGGCAAGTCTTGCCACAGGAGGGATCGCTGCGGCGTCCATGCTGGGCACAGGCATGATGCGTAAAGCACAGGCCCAAGAAGATATTGGCCATAATGTTCCCACCGAAGTAAAACGTACCATCTGTTCTCACTGTGCCGTAGGTTGTGGTGTGTATGCAGAAGTACAAAATGGTGTATGGACGGGTCAAGAACCCGCATTCGATCACCCGTTCAACGCTGGCGGTCACTGCGCGAAAGGTGCTGCACTGCGTGAACATGGTCACGGCGAAAAACGCTTGAAATACCCCATGAAGTTAGAAGGCGGAAAATGGAAAAAGATCTCTTGGGATCAAGCGATTAATGAAGTCGGCGATAAAATGGCTTCAATTCGTCAAGAGTCAGGCCCAGATTCAGTCTACTTTATGGGTAGCGCTAAGTTCTCTAACGAACAAGCTTATTTATATCGCAAATTTGCGGCATTGTGGGGTACGAACAACGTCGACCATTCTGCCCGTATTTGTCACTCTACCACGGTAGCCGGTGTTGCTAACACTTGGGGCTACGGTGCGCAAACCAACTCAATCAACGATATTCGCAACTCTAAGTGCATCATGTTTATTGGGGCAAACCCCAGTGAAGCGCATCCTGTTGCCATGCAGCATATTTTGATTGGTAAAGAACGCGGTGCCAAAATCATCGTTGTTGATCCACGTTTCACCCGTACTGCAGCGAAATCTGACGAGTACGTGCATATCCGTCCTGGCACAGACATCCCCTTCATTTATGGCCTGTTATGGCACATATTTGAAAACGGCTGGGAAGATAAAGAGTTTATCAAACACCGTGTCTATGGCATGGATCGTATCCGCGAAGAAGTGAAAAAATACCCCCCAGAAGAAGTTGAACTGGTTGCGGGTGTACCAAAGGCGCAGATGTACCGCGTCGCCAAAATGATGGCTGAAACCAAACCCGGAACCATTATTTGGTGTATGGGTGGTACTCAGCACCACGTGGGTAACTCTAACACTCGCTCCTACTGTCTTTTACAGTTAGCACTGGGCAACATGGGTGTACCTGGCGGCGGCACTAACATTTTCCGTGGCCATGATAACGTGCAAGGCGCAACCGACTTTGGTTTGTTATTTGATAACTTACCGGGCTACTACGGTTTAACGACTGGCGCTTGGGCCCATTGGAATAATGTGTGGGATCTCGACCCTAATTGGGTAGCGAGCCGTTTCGATCAAGGCGAATATCTAGGACAAAAACCGCAAACCTCTGCGGGTATTCCTTGTTCGCGCTGGCACGATGGCGTGTTAGAAGATAAAACCAAGATAGCGCAAAAAGACAATATTCGTCTGGCGTTCTTCTGGGGACAATCGGTCAACACTGAAACCCGTGGCCGTGAAGTGCGTGAAGCTTTAAATAAAATGGATACCGTCGTCGTTGTCGATCCATTCCCAACCATGGCGGGTGTTATGCACCAACGTCAAGATGGGGTTTATTTACTTCCTGCGGCAACCCAGTTTGAAACCTACGGTTCAATCTCTGCGACTAACCGCTCAGTACAATGGCGTTCTAAGGTCATAGAACCCCTGTTCGAATCCCTGCCTGATCATGTGATCATGTACAAACTCGCCAAAAAAGTGGGTATAGATAAAGAGCTATTCAAGCATATTAAAGTCAATGGTGAAGAGCCTTTGATTGAAGATATCACCCGCGAATTTAACACAGGTATGTGGACTATCGGTTATACCGGACAAAGCCCAGAGCGTTTAAAAATGCACCAAGAAAACTGGGGTACTTTTGATGCTGACAGCTTAGAAGCCCCCGGCGGTCCTGCCAAAGGCGAAACCTACGGCTTACCTTGGCCATGTTGGGGCACACCAGAGATGAAACATCCTGGTACCCAGATTCTGTATAACGAAGCCAAACATGTGAAAGACGGTGGCGGTAACTTCCGTGCTCGCTATGGTGTGGAACATGAAGGCAATAATATTCTTGCCGAAGGTACTTACTCTAAAGGCAGTGAGATCCAAGATGGCTATCCTGAATTTACCGCCGATATGCTTAAGCAATTAGGTTGGTGGGATGACCTGACCGAAAACGAGAAAAAACACGCCGAAGGCAAAAACTGGAAAACTGACATTTCCGGCGGTATCCAACGTGTTGCTATCAAGCACGGCTGTATCCCTTACGGTAACGCTAAAGCTCGTTGTATTGTATGGACATTCCCAGACGATATTCCACGCCACCGCGAACCACTTTACACGCCTCGTCGTGACTTAGTCGCTAAATACCCCACATACGAAGATCGTATGGTTGCTCGTTTACCGACACTGTATAAGTCAATTCAAGACAAGGATTTTGCTAAAGACTTCCCATTGGCACTCACATCAGGCCGCCTAGTGGAATATGAAGGTGGTGGTGAAGAATCCCGTTCTAACCCTTGGTTAGCTGAACTACAACAAGAAATGTTCATCGAAATGAACCCTGCAGATGCAGCGGATCGCGGTATTCGCGACGGTGACAATGTTTTTGTTCATGGTCCAGAAGGCGCCAAAATCACGGTTAAGGCTATGGTGACACCGCGCGTTATTGCCGGTGAATGTTTTATGCCATACCACTTTGCAGGGGTGTTTGAAGGCGAAAGCCTAGCGAAAAACTATCCAGAAGGCACAGTGCCTTATGTGATAGGCGAATCTGCAAACACCATTTTAACTTATGGCTACGACGTTGTGACTCAGATGCAAGAAACTAAGTCCAGCTTGTGCCAAATCAGCAAAGCCTAACCTACTTGATGAGGAGATAAGCCATTATGGCAGTCATGAAATTTCTGTGTGACACCAAGCGCTGCATCGAGTGTAACGGTTGCGTCACTGCATGTAAGAACGAAAACGACTCCGCTCTCGAGTGGGGAATTCAACGTCGCCGCGTGGTGACGATCAACGATGGTCTACCTGGCGAAGCCTCAATTTCAGTGGCTTGTATGCACTGTACTGACGCTCCCTGCATGGCCGTATGTCCGGCAGATTGTTTCTACCGTACCGAAGACGGCATAGTGCTACACAACAAAGATACTTGTATCGGTTGTGGTTATTGCTTCTATGCTTGTCCATTTGGTGCACCGCAATTCCCGAAAAAGACTGCCTTTGGTAGTCGTGGCAAGATGGACAAGTGTACTTTCTGTGCCGGTGGCCCAGAAGAAACCTTCTCCGAAGCTGAGCGTAAAAAATACGGTGCCAACCGTATTGCTGAGGGCAAATTACCTATGTGTGCTGAGCTTTGTTCTACTAAAGCGCTGCTCGCAGGTGATGCGGAAGTGGTATCAAACATTTACCGTCAACGTATGGCCTCTCGAGGCAATCCTAACGTGATTTGGGGTTACAACCCCAAGACAGGTGAGATTAACTAAGCAGAGCGAGGGTTAGGGAGAAATCCCTAACCTCTGGCAAGGAGTGAAAATGTTAAACAAACAGTTAAACAAATCACTGCGCAGTCTGTTTGCTCTGTTGGTGCTCGTCATGGGATTGGGATTAGGTTCAGTCATGAGCTCAAACCCAGTACACGCAAGTGATCAGCAATCGAGTCAACAACAGGCGAAAGCGCAAACCAGCGATGCCGATCTTTGGCGAGCGGTAAAAGCAGGCGATGCCGGCTATACCACTGCCAAAGGGATAGATACTGGGGTGTTGATTAACGTTGCCGGTAACCAAGGTAAAGAACTGAGAAATGAATACTTAACCCCCGTCATGGCGCTAGCCGTGGTAGGTGTGTTTGGTGCTTTCTTATTGTTTTATCTGGTAAATGGTCCATCAAAACTGAGTCATGGCTTTTCAGGCAAGATGGTTTCGCGCTGGTCAAAGGCGGATCTGTGGATCCATTGGATCATGGCGAGCAGCTGTCTGGCACTGATGTTTACCGGTCTAACCATAATGTTAGGTAAGCATGTCATACAGCCAATGTTAGACCCCGACCTTTGGGCGCCATTGATCTATGGCAGCAAAACAATCCACGATTGGGCAGGTCCCATTTTTATCGCGGCTTGGGCTGTATGTGTGGTGAAATGGATGCCGTTACAAACCTTCAAGATGTATGATTTGAAATGGTTTTTAGTGGTAGGTGGTTATATCAACTTTGGCCCGTTCAAAGGTAAGCACCCTGACAGTGGTTTCGCTAACGCCGGTGAAAAAATGTGGTTCTGGACCCTGATGTTGTTTGGTTTATTCATCAGCGTATCTGGCATCATGTTGGTATTACCAGGCTTAGATTTACCCCGCGAAGCCTCTATGGACGCGCTGCTGATCCACTCTATCAGCGCCATTATCTTGATTGCCTTTACTATAGTGCATATTTGGATGGCGACCGTACTGAGCGAAGGCGGTATGGAGTGTATGAAGTCAGGCTATTGTGATGAAAACTGGGCAATCCAGCACCATAATCTCTGGTATGACGAAATCAAAGCCAACGGCAGCTTAAAGTATAAAGACTAAGTTAAACCGCAGCTTTTACATCCTCAAAACACCCCGCCTCGCGGGGTGTTTTTTATTCGCACTGATACCCCTCGCATTAATTCAACAGTACAAAAAATTAACAACTGAAACAGCGAGATACAAAAATCCGCCAACGCCCTCTTCCCTAGTAGTTCACTAAACTATGAGCGAGTTAACGCTTTAAGAGAACGGCCGCCGATTTCAGGGCTGCAAACTGTCCTAGATCAATTCCTACTCAACCCTTTCCTACTATATTGCCGTCACGCGCGATGATTGATGGTAAACAAGATGATTTCATTATCTTTTCCGCCGCTAATCTTCACTTTTTGATAACAAGATGAACCCCACAAAAAGCCGTGCGATCTCAAAAACTAAACCCTAATTTCAGGAGTCAGCATGAAGCAGCAACCCAGCGATTTATCTCGCCGATCTTTGCTCAAAGCGCTCACCGTCGGCAGCGTAGCGGGTGCCGCCATTGCCGCAACCGGCATGAGCGTGGCACAGGTCAGCGAGAGCAGCAAGGTAACCACTAAAGAGTCAAAGGGTTACCACGAAACTGCGCATATCAGCAGCTATTACGATAGCTTGCGCAGCTAATCTAGGAGAAGTCAGCGATGAAGTTAACTCGCAAGTCCAATGTTGCCACAGTGGCAGACAAACCGGCGTTAGGCATCAGCCGTCGTCAATTTATGAAGCACGCAGGTATCGCTACTGGTGGTATTGCCGCAGCATCTCTGATGGGCACAGGCATGATGCGTCGTGTCGAAGCCAAAGAAGTGCCGCATGATGCGCCAATCGAAATCAAACGTACTATTTGTAGTGCCTGCGCCGTCGGTTGTGGCCTGTATGCCGAAGTACAAAATGGTGTGTGGACGGGCCAAGAACCCGCATTCGACCATCCATTCAACGCTGGTGGTCACTGCGCGAAAGGTGCTGCACTGCGTGAGCATGGTCATGGTGAAAAACGCCTGAAATATCCAATGAAATTGGTTGATGGCAAGTGGAAAAAAATCTCTTGGGAAGATGCTATTAACGAAGTGGGCGACCAAATGCTCAACATTCGTAAAGAATCTGGCCCAGACTCAGTGTACTTCATGGGTAGCGCTAAGTTTTCTAACGAAGGTTGTTACATGTACCGCAAGTTAGCGGCGATGTGGGGCACAAACAACGTCGACCATTCAGCTCGTATTTGTCACTCTACCACGGTAGCCGGTGTTGCTAACACTTGGGGCTACGGTGCGCAAACGAACTCTTTCAACGATATCCAGAATGCTCATGCCATCTTCCTGATCGGGGCAAACCCAGCAGAAGCGCATCCCGTTTCGATGCAACATATTCTGATCGCTAAAGAAAGAAACAACGCCAAAATCATCGTCGTTGACCCACGTTTCTCTCGCACTGCAGCGCATTCAGACTTGCATTGTGCAATTCGCCCAGGCACTGATATTCCGTTTATTTACGGTATGTTATGGCACATTTTTGAAAATGGTTGGGAAGATAAAACCTTTATCAAGCACCGCGTTTTCGAGATGGAAAGTATCCGTGCTGAAGTGAAGAAATTCCCACCTAAAGAAGTCGAAAACATCACTGGTGTGAGCGAAGCCGAGGTTTATCAAGCGGCTAAATTAATGGCTGATAACCGTCCTGGCACTGTGATTTGGTGTATGGGTGGAACTCAACACCACGTTGGTAATGCCAACACTCGCGCTTATTGTATTCTGCAATTAGCACTGGGCAACATGGGCGTTTCAGGCGGCGGCACTAACATTTTCCGTGGCCACGATAACGTACAAGGCGCAACTGACTTAGGTTTGTTATTTGATAACTTACCCGGTTACTACGGTTTGACCTCAGCAGCATGGAGTCACTGGACCCATGTTTGGGATCTGGACATGGCATGGGTGAAAGGTCGTTTCGATCAAACCGCCTACTTAGGTAAAGATCCAATGACTACGCCAGGTATTCCTTGCTCGCGCTGGCACGATGGCGTGTTAGAAGATAAGAGTAAGTTAGCGCAAAAAGATAATATCCGTATGGCGTTTTTCTGGGGACAATCTGTCAACACTGAAACCCGTCAACGTGAAGTGCGTGATGCCTTAGACAAGATGGATACAGTCGTCGTTGTCGATCCATTCCCAACGATGGCAGGTGTTATGCACCGTCGTAAGAATGGCGTATATCTGCTGCCTGCGGCAACTCAGTTTGAGACTCACGGTTCAGTATCTAACTCAGGCCGTTCTATCCAGTGGCGTGAGCAAGTCATCGAGCCACTGTTCGAGTCTAAAACCGACATCGAAATCATGTACCGTTTAGCCCAAAAACTGGGTATTGCCGAGCAGTACACTAAACGCATCGCGATTGAAAATGGTTTACCTGTGATTGAAGAAATCACCCGTGAAATCAACCGCGGTATGTGGACTATCGGTATGACAGGTCAAAGCCCTGAGCGTATCAAGTTACACACCCAAAACTGGGGCACTTTCAGCAACAAGACGTTGGAAGCCGCAGGCGGCCCAGCTAAAGGCGAAACCTACGGTTTACCTTGGCCATGTTGGGGCACGCCAGAGGCTAAACACCCTGGCACTCAGATCCTCTATAACCAAGCCAAACACGTTAAAGACGGCGGTGGTAACTTCCGTGCCCGTTACGGTGTTGAATATAAGGGTCAAAGCATTTTAGCCGATGGCACTTATTCTAAAGGCGCTGAAATTCAAGACGGTTACCCAGAATTTACTGCCGATATGCTCAAACAATTGGGTTGGTGGGATGATCTGACGGCAGAAGAAAAAGCGGAAGCCGAAGGTAAAAACTGGAAAACAGATTTGTCAGGCGGCATAGTGCGCGTGGCGATCAAGCACGGTTGTATCCCCTTTGGTAATGCTAAAGCTCGTTGTATTGTTTGGACTTTCCCTGATCAAGTCCCTGTACACCGTGAACCGTTATACACAGCACGTCGTGACTTAGTGGCAAAATACCCAACCTATGACGACATGCAAGTACACCGTCTCCCTACGCTGTATAAGTCTATCCAAGACAAAGACATGAGCGGCAAGTACCCGCTGGTACTGACATCGGGTCGTCTGGTTGAATACGAAGGTGGTGGTGAAGAATCTCGCTCCAACCCTTGGCTGGCTGAACTTCAACAGGAAATGTTCGTTGAGATAAGCCCTGCCGACGCTGCCGATCGCGGCATTCGTAACGGTGACGATGTCTGGTTAGAAGGCGCCGAAGGTGGCCGTATTAAGGTACAAGCCATGGTTACCCCAAGGGTAAAACCCGGCGTTACCTTTATGCCATACCACTTTGCGGGTGTGATGCACGGAGAAAGTTTAGCGCCTAATTATCCAGAGGGAACAGTGCCTTACGTTATTGGTGAATCTTGTAACACTGCGCTGACCTATGGTTATGACCCTGTGACACAAATGCAGGAAACCAAGGCATCACTCTGTCAGATTGTTAAAGCGTAAGTGCAGCTTAAGCTAGGAGAATTGCCATTATGGCTACAATGAAATTTTTGTGTGATACCAAGCGCTGCATCGAATGTAACGGTTGTGTCACTGCCTGTAAAAACGAAAACGACTCCGCTCTCGAGTGGGGGATCCAACGCCGCCGCGTAGTGACAATCAACGATGGTCAACGTGGTGAAGCCTCAATCTCTGTCGCCTGTATGCATTGCTCAGATGCACCTTGTATGGCGGTTTGCCCAGCAAACTGCTTCTACAGAACCGACGACGGCATAGTGCTACACGACAAAGATGCCTGTATTGGTTGCGGTTACTGCCTGTACGCCTGTCCATTTGGCGCACCTCAGTTCCCGAAAAAAGGTGCCTTTGGTAGCCGCGGTAAGATGGATAAATGTACCTTCTGTGCCGGTGGCCCAGAAGAAAACCACTCAGATGCAGAACGCCAAAAATACGGTTCAAACCGTATTGCCGAAGGCAAACTGCCTATGTGTGCAGAACTGTGCGCGACTAAAGCCCTGTTAGCGGGTGATGCCGAAGTGGTTTCAAGCATCTTCCGTGAGCGTGTGGCTTATCGTGGTGCTAAAAACGCGGCTTGGAATTAATTCAGGTCAACAGGATCTGTTCACAGACTTAGCTTAGCGCCTATCTAGGTGGGCGCGACTAAGTGAGAGAGGATGTATGATGAACAAATGGTTCAAACACATAGGTTTAGCCATAGCACTGTTATTTAGTGCTGTGTGTATAGCCAATGGTGGTGATGAACTGGCGAATCAAGTTCAACAGTCTGATGCCCAAATTTGGGCGCAACTGAAGGATGGTGCCACGGGATACACTACCTCCCAAAGTGAGTTTCATGCTCAGCCGATCAATACCTATGATTTACGGGTATTGGAGCTGCGTAGCGACTGGTTAGCGCCCGCCTTAATGGCAGCACTATTCGGTATGATCATTATCTTTGTCCTATTTATCAAGGTGAATGGCATCTCCAAGCTGCACCATGGTTTTTCAGGCAAGTTAGTGCATCGCTGGTCTAAGTTTGATGTTTCAATCCACTGGTTAGGCGCGATTCCATGCTTACTGTTGATTTTAACAGGCTTAACCTTGCTGGCGGGTCGCTTCTTCTTCCTACCTTGGTTGGGCGAAGGCATCTGGGAAGCAATCGTCTATGGCGCGAAGCAAATCCATGACGTGATGGCGATTCCCTTCATGATAGGTTGGGCATTGATGACCACCCTATGGGCGAAAAACCAACTGCCAAAAATGTACGACGTAAAGTGGTTCATGGTAGTAGGCGGTTACATTAACTTTGGTCCGTTCAAAGGTAAGCACCCAGATGCAGGTTTTGCTAACGCGGGCGAGAAAATGTGGTTCTGGGCATTTGCCCTGTTTGGATTAGTGATTTCGGCCTCGGGCATGTTATTACTCTTCCCTAACCTGTTCGAGCCAAGCCGTACATTAAGCTTGATCGCACTGGTACTGCATTCAGTGAGCGCTATCGTGATCTGTGCTTTCTCTATCGTACACATCTTCATGGCAACTGTGATGTCAGAAGGTGGTATGGAATGTATGGTGTCAGGCTACTGTGATGAAAACTGGGCCAGCCAACATCACAACCTATGGTTTGATGAAATCAAAGCCAACGGCACGCTTAAATATAAAGAATAAGACTGGAATCTAGTTGTAGGTATTCCAAAAAATACTTAGCCACTAGCAAACGTAGAGCCCCCGTCAATCACTACTGGCGGGGGCTTTTATTTCAGCATGAGTCATCGGCTTTAAGTATATGTCTGAATTACATTTTGAATCATTTGTAGCATTTGAGTACGAGATCACAAAGACCAATTTAAATGCTAAATCACTGTAAAAAAATTGCATGCATCATAGTTATTTAATAATAAAAACAATCATATAGATAAAAATTGAATTTAAAAAACACAACATTTCGTAACTTAGCAACCAACCAGATGCAACACCAATAAAACAATTCAATTAAAAACAGCATCTTAGTAGAGATTTCCATAAAATACTCTCTTGCTGGCTAACTCACGCGCACGCTAAAATTACCTATAGCGTAATTAAATTACGCATTGCTGCTTTTTATCCTAGAAGGTCACCATGTTTAAAAATGCCAAAACCAGTACATTGACGGCATTGCCATCAGTGTTTACAAGTATCTTACTGATCATCATAGGTATTTCGTGCTATCGCAGTTTTAACGAACTCGGTGAGACCAGTAAAAGCCTAGTCGACAACACTCAGCTCGCAGAAACTTTCACTACAGTACGAGAATCCTTTTTTGAGCTGCGCTTAGCCACCTTAGTCCACAACGGTAAAGCTATCGCCGATCAACAACATAAGGTCGCACAACTTGTCTCTCAACTGACCAAATTTAATACCGACTTCATGGGCACTGATGCTCAAGCTATTCATACTCTTTTACCACAAACAGAACATTATGTTCGTCTCTACCAAGAAGAACTGGCACTCGCTAAACAAACTGGAGCAGTACCTGAGCTAACCGCTGAGCGTGCAGCGCTCGGGCCTAAGGTCAGTAATCAAATCAACCAATTAGTCGCGCTGATCACTCAGCGAAATCATGAGTTAGGCAAACAAGCTGAAGATAAAGTCACCTCAACAGAAAGTATCCTACTGGGATTGATCTTGTTCGCGATTGTAGCGTCACTCTTCAGCGCCCTCATTATGAGTAAACAACTCGTCCACATAATCAATGAGATAAAACGGGTAATGGAACGTCTTGCCCATGGCGACCTAACTCATAAAACAAATATTAAAGGACAAAATGAGCTCTGCTCACTCGCAGAAGATCTCGACAGCGTGATAGGTAATCTACGTGAAATTATGTCTGAAATTACCCAAGCCTCGGATCATATGTCCGACCAAATTGGGCAATTGAATGTACAGTCAAATGCCAATAATCATGCACTGCAAATCCACGCCGTTGAAACCGACCAAGTCGTGACAGCCATGACTGAAATGAGCGCCACGGCCCATAATGTCGCAGGTGATGCAGCATCTGCTGCCCAGTTTACTCAACAAGCAAATGCGCAAGCGGATAAATCGAAGAAAGCCGTTGAACAAGCTGCCAACACTGTGATTGCCTTGGTCGCTAAAGTCGATGTCGCTGCTGATGCGATTAATGATATGAACGAAAATACCCGTCATATCGCCGCGATTTTGAATGTAATAGGTGAAATTGCCGATCAAACCAATCTGCTAGCGCTTAATGCAGCCATCGAAGCCGCCCGTGCAGGTGAACAAGGTAGAGGCTTTGCTGTTGTCGCCGATGAAGTTCGCTCACTGGCCGCGCGCACGCAAGCAAGTACCGCAGAAATCAACCAGATGCTGGAACAACTTTATCTTGGTGCCAATGCCGCCGTAACCGCAATGGAGCAAACTAAACACAGTTGCCAACAAGCCGCCGATACCACCAATCTGGTAACGGAAAATCTCGATACCCTGACCACTTATGTGTTCGATATTAATGGGCTCAGTAATCAAATCGCCACCGCAGCAGAAGAGCAAAGTGCTGTAACCGAAGAGATAAACCGTAATCTGACGACCATTCGTGAAATGGTCGATGAACTGAATCAAAGCGGTAAAGCCACCCTCAATAGCGCAACCTCTTTGGCCGCGACGAAGGAACAACTCGTCGGCGTGGTCTCGCATTTTAAGCTTTAGATTTAGGCTCCCTGAAAAAAGCTTTTAAATCTGCGGCCTAACAACAAAAATTATTGGGCTGTCAGATTTTTAGATGAGATATAAAGCGAGTCACACACCTGCAATATAAATCGCAGCCAAGAAAACTAACCTATTATTAATACTGTATTTTTAGAAAAATTATTTATCAAAAAATGATTAAATTGATTCAGTGCCAACAGTACTAAAGCAATAATAAGAGCGTGAAGCCTATGGTTCAGGAATGAAGATACGTATTGCCCATCTCCCACTCCCACAATATTGAATACCACTAAAAAACTTCGGACTCAGCTAATAAACGATTAGCTATCGTCGGCTTCCATGTAACGCCAACACACGGCAGTGCTACCGCTGCAATTCATCCGCCTGTCCATAACACAGTGGTAAACCGCAAGGCTTGCTTGTAGCATAACAAACCACTATGTTAGCCAACTTCACTCGCACTACCGCTTACAAGTACCCGCTTAACGACAAGGATGTTATGAAGATATTCACTATTGCTACTCTCCTATTACTGTTGACCGTAAGCTTTGCAGCAACTGCAGAAAAGTCCGCGCTGGAACAGCTATTTGAGCAACAACAATACGACGCTTTCTTGCAACAAGCACAGCAGCAAGCAGCAGAGAACAATGCTGAGGCGTTATTCTTACTGGGTAAAGCCTACCATCTCGGCCGTGGCGTCACGCAAGACAATGCCACCGCCAGCCAATACTATGAACAAGCCAGAGCCTTAGGCTCGGCCCGTGCTAGCCATAATCTAGGCAGCATGGCGCTGGATAATGATAGCAAAACGCAGGCCATCCCCTTGTTAGAAGAAGCGCTGGCGCGGGGTCTTAAACTACCGACCTTATATAACCTAGGACGAGCACACAGCCCGGCAGATCCCAGCTCAAGGTTCTATCTAGCGAAAGCAATCACTGCGGCGCAGCAAGCGGGGAGTTACTTTGGGCAAGCCTTTGAACTCCAGCCCGATAACCTCTATCTGGATAATGCCTCACGCGAGTATCTGCGTGCTTATTTAATGGCGATGCAAAGTGTCGGCAACGAAAGAGAAAGCCTCGACATCCCGCAGTTACGCCAGCAAGCCATAAAGTGGCTGGAATTGGGTATGGCAGCAGATGATGGTACGGCGTGGACAAACTACGGCGCTCTGCTGTTAAATGAAAATGACTACAGCGGCGCGAAAGCCGCATTTTTACAAGGTGCTAAGCGTCAAGTTGCCATCGCTAACTATCATTTAGGCAATATGGAAGAGCGCGGTTTGGGCGCAGAAGCTGATAAAGTGCAAGCACTGGCATACTACGAGAAAGCAGCGTTAGCGGGCATGGAACAAGCTAAAACGCCCGCATATAATCTGCTTAAGGCACAACTGGAATATGAAGACGATCTCACTAAATTGGAACAGGGCATTGCCCGCTTTAATGCACTAAAACAGCAAGATCAGTATGTTCCCACCTCACTGGACTCAGTTATTCATCGGCTAGCGTGGGGTAAGTTTCTGGCACAGCAGCGACAACAGATTATTTCGCTGTCAACAGCGGCCAAAAACCAATTAAACTTGCAGGCCTGTGGTTTAGGCTACAACCAACTGCATGGCAGCACATACAATATTGGAGAAAACTCTCACTGGCGTATGGCGGCGTATCTAACCTTAGCTGACAAAATCGCCTTACCACTAGAAGGCAGAGTCGATGAACATGGCTGCGCCAGTTTAACGATTACCATGACAGATCAGCTGTATCACTTGTTACAACAAGGTGCCGTATTCGGATTACGCTTTCCCAACTACACACTGCCACTGGCATTAAGCCGGCAAGAAAATATCTTGCAGCTAACACTCATGCCTGTCGAGACCCCATTACCGGTTAATTAGTCACAGCAATTTAAGCCTGTGGCCTCGCTTGCTAGGCCACAGGAATTATCTATTTTCGACAGCAACATCTTATTAATCTTGCGATTCCCTCGCCCAATATCCCGCCAACATGGCGCCAGACAAATTATGCCATATCGAGAATATCGCGCTGGGAATGGCAGAAATGGGGCTAAAGAATTTAATACATAAAGCAGTGGCGAGACCGGAGTTTTGTAGGCCAACTTCGATAGAGATAGTTTTACAAACTGTGTGGTTAAAGCCTAATAAACGGCAACAGAAATAGCCTAAGGCGAGACCAAGACCATTATGCAAGAACACGGCAAGCAGAATAATCGGGCCAACTTTACCAAACTGATTGGCATTTAACGCCACGATAATCGTAATCGCCATCACAATTGCCAAGATAGAAATCAGTGGCAATGCAGGAGCGACTTTAGCCACCAGCGATTTAAAAAAATGATTGATAATCACGCCAACGCTGACAGGGATCAGCACAATTTTCACTAAACTCAGCAGCATATCGGCGAAGGGTATATCGAACATTTCCCCAATCAACAGCTTAATAATCAATGGTGTTAACACCACGCCCGCTAAGGTTGATAGTGCCGTCATGGTTATCGATAAAGCCACGTCGCCTTTCGCTAAATAACAGACCACGTTTGAGGCGGTGCCACCTGCAACACTGCCCACTAACACCATGCCTATGGTGAGTTCCCTATCTAATCCTAATAACAGGCTGATCAATAATGCGCTGAGCGGCATGACCGAAAATTGCAGCACGAGTCCTGTGAGTACAGCACGTTTCTGTTTGAAGGCATTAGCAAAATCCTGAAGATCTAAAGTGAGCCCCATAGATAGCATGATGATTACCAACAGCGGCACTATGGCGGATTTAAGCTCAGTAAAACAACTCGGTATCAGATAAGCTGTCATTGCGCCTATCAGTGCCAACAGCGGGAAGAAGCGGTTTACCTTTGCCAACATAGTGGGCCCTTTACATCAAGAGGTTATTTTTATCGCTCGGATGATGACAGCCGCCCCTTGGATAGACAAGCGCTAATCCGCCAGCAACAAAATGCCTAGAATGGTGATTTTCAATCTCAGCATTTAGACTGACGCGGTAAGCTAACCCCGCAAATCTACAATAAATTTCGCTAAAAAATGTATGATAAAAATGCATTCTCAATCGCTAAAACATGATCTGCTTAACAAAAAGCCCGTGATTTCCTTGTTAGGAAACCGTAACTTATAACCAGTTCACGTTTTAACAATTACATACGAGGTAGTCTTATTGCGCTAGGTGGTCGTGAATTACCTAAAGCAATTTCGGTGTTTACGGTTAGCACTCTCAGATAGGAATCGTTATGTCATCAGTTATTCAAACGCTCAGCGGCGCTATCGCAACGCCTTATCAAGCGAATATTACCGTCCCTAACTGGATGCTCGGCTCGATGGAACGGGTCATGCAGTACTATGTCGATAAGAATCTTCGCCTCGATACCCTTTCCGCAGAAATGATGCCAGCACCGGTTGAAGGCAAAAAATATATGCTATACGCACATATTCCCTTCTGCCATACCCTGTGCTCTTACTGTACCTTCCACCGTTTTATGTTTAAAGAAGACAAGGCGCGTGCCTACTTCATCTCATTACGTAAAGAGATGGAAATGGTCAAGGCCCTCGGCTATGACTTTGAATCTATGTACATTGGTGGTGGTACCACCACGGTATTAGAAGACGAATTAGCCCGTACCATAGAACACGCTAAAACCCTATTTCCTAGTATTAAAGAAGTCTCCTGCGAGTCCGATCCGCAGCATTTAGACAGCCCAGGCTTTAAACAGCTCAAAGGCTTAGTGGATCGCATGTCTATCGGCGTGCAAAGCTTTAATGACGATATTTTAAAAATGACCGACCGACTCGATAAATTCGGCACGGGTCAGCAAACCTTCGACAAGATCATGGGTGCCAAAGAGTTGTTCCCTATTATCAACGTCGACCTGATTTTTGGTTTCCGCGGCCAAACCGATGAAGTGATCCAACACGATCTCGACATGGCATCGCGCTTAGACCCAAGACAAATTACCACCTATCCGCTGATGATCACTCATCAAACCCGTAAGAGCGTTAAAGGCAAATTAGCGGCGCCGCAAGCGGATATGGCAAACCAATATCGCCAAATATTAAACAGTCTTAATGGTCAATATAATCAATTGTCTGCATGGGCATTTGGTAAAACCGATGACGAAGGATTTGACGAATACGTTATTGATTACGACGAATACTTAGGGGTAGGTTCGGGCTCATTTAGTTTCTTAAATGACACGCTTTATGTGAACACTTTCTCACTACGTAAGTACCAAGAACGCATCGCAGCGGGTCAAATGGGTGTCGAGCAACAAAAGAACTACAGCAAAAAAGACGTGATGCAATATCGCTTTTTGCTGGGCATGTTCTCCGGCCGTTTATCGCGTAAATATTTCCGCGAAACCTTTGGCGTCAATTTAGATACCGCCTTATTTAAAGAAATGACCTCGATGAAACTGATTGGCGCTATCAAAAATGACCCAACCAATCCCGACAATCTGATCGTTACCGACAACGGTAAGATGATGGGTCTATTGATGATGAAAGAGTTTTACTCAGGCATGGATAACGTGCGCGCCCAGTTGCGTAAACCGCTCAAACCCTGTGATATGTAACACTTATTGATGATTGTTGATTCATAAAGACTAAACAGGCCCTTCGAGGGCCTTTTTGTTAACTCGGTTTAAAGGTAATCTTGCCCAGTACTATTAATTGAGCACAATCCCAACAATAAAGGAGTATTCGTTATGGGTTTTAATGAACAAGAAAAACAAGCCTTATTAGCACTCAAAGGCGTTGGCCCGACGGTAATTAAACGCTTCGAAGAAATTGGCATCAGCTCACTGCAACAACTCGCCCAACACGAAGTGGATGATATTGCTAACTTAGTCGCCAGCATGCTGCGCACCACTTGCTGGAAAAATAGCCCACAAGCGCGAAATGCGATAAGTGCGGCCATCGACCTCGCCCGCGCGCAATAATCGTTCCCCATTGATACTAAAACATCCAACTAGAGTTAAGAAGTTCATGTCAGCACACTTAGCCATACCCCTTTTTGCTATAGTTTTACTCGTCTACGGAGAAACTGCCTCTGCCAACGATAGCAGTTTTGGCGATGCTAATGGCTCTATTACCTTGAAATATCAGCCTAATATCAGTATGGATAAAGAGTCCCTCTTCATCAGCGAGACCGAAGTCAGAGTCGATTATGTGTTTACCAACACCAGTTCGCAGGATCTTATCGTCCCCATCGCCTTCCCCATGCCACCGATGTTTTTTGGCTCAGCCGATCACAGCAGCATTGATAACTTCACCCTTAAAGTGAATGGCAAAACCCAGCCAACTCAGCACAGGCTTGTTGCCCAACTCGCCGATAAAACCGATATTTCAACCAAGCTGAAACAGCTTGGCTGGGGTGTAGATGAAGTCGCTTACTTTGCCGAATATGCCGAAGTCCCCAAGGGTAAACCCGCACTCCCCAAGCAATGGTTGGATGAGAACCAACAAATCGCCTTTACCCTAAGTGATTACTTTGTGTGGGAACAAACCTTTCCCGCGGGCCAATCTGTCGCTATCAGCCATAGCTACACGCCAAGCATCTCAACGGGCATCCCCGATACTGCCAGTAGTATTATTGATACTTACACTGAACTGGCCTGTTTAGATGAAAACGCCAAGCAAGGCATTAGGAAGCGCAACCTTATCGTTAAACAAGACGGTGAAGATCAGGAGATTGGCGTCGAATGGAGCCATCTTAGCTATATTTTGGTCACAGCTAATAACTGGCAAGGGTCAATTAAGGACTTCAAACTCACCCTAAAAAAATCCCAGCCCACAGATCTCATTAGCTTGTGTTTTGATGGCGAGCTTAAAAAAACTGACCCACTCACCTTTGAGTTCCAGCAAAAACAGTTCACGCCAAAGCAAGATCTCAGCGTCCTGTTTATTCGTAAACCGAATTTTGAATAATCAAAAAAGAAGCCAGCTAAGTGCTGGCTTCTTTATAACTCGCTATTTTTAATTTAAAAACTATAGGTCATACCTAACCAGTAACGGCGGCCATCTTCGATATAACCGTATTCTTCTTGGGTAATTTCCTTATCGAAGGCGTTATAAATGCCCGCACTAAATTTCAGGCTATCGTTCAACTGGTAGTTAGCCCCCAAATCCAGCAGAGTATAAGAAGGGGCGATTAAACTGCTCGATGAAGGTCCTGTCGTCGGTTGGCTCTCTTCGCCACGGTAGTTCACCCTCAACCAAGTGCTTAAATTATCAATAGGCTCGTAGTTGAAAGACGCTTGGATCAAATGCTTAGGCAATTGATTCAATGGGCTACCTTTATAAACACCTGTCTTTTGCTCCGAATCCGTATAGGTATAGTTACCTGTCAAACTCAAGTTCGAGCGAATGCGATAGTCGATACTCAGTTCAATCCCTTGGGTCACAGCTTCGTCGACGTTCACATAAGTCGTCGGATTAGAACCAAATTGATTTGGACCATCGGTACATTGAGTCGCAGGACAAGCTACACGGGTGATCTTGTCATTAAACTCGTTATAGAACACACCCGCGCTGGCGGTAATGCTCTCGGTCAGATCAGAATACAAACCTAACTCATAGTTAACTGAAGTTTCAGGTTGTAAATCTGGATTACCGTACATGTTGCCACCGCGGCTAACTTGTCCCCAGTCGGGCACTGTCTGGCGTAAACTCGGCGCCCTAAACCCTGTTGATACACCGCCCTTTAAGGTGGTGCTGTCGGTTAATCCCCACACGCCATAAACGCGCGGACTGACATGATGACCAAAGTTTTCATCATCATCCAAACGCAGCCCCATGGTCAGAGCAAAGCTATCGACAATGCGCCATTCATCCTCTGAAAACACCGACCATTGTTTGCGACTAATATCAGTTAAGTCACTCACTTGGTTACCTGTTTCGTCGGTGAGATCTTGATGGTTGAATGCTGCGCCAAAGGTCGCTGTATGACTTTGGCCTAACGTAGTGATAAGGCTAGATTGCGCATCCGTGTTAGTGATTTTCATCTTACGGGATTTATTATCAAACACTTCATGCTTGATATAGCTATCCGAAGTACCAAAGTCCCAACGACCTGTATGTGAAAGGGAGAAGGTGCTGTTTTCATATTCTGTCGTTGAAGATTCAGGGCAACCGCGACGACCACAGGCTTCGCCCGGTGCTAACGGTGTGACGGTTTTACCTAAACTGCTGTCGAGTTCTTGGTTAGAAGTACCAACTTCAAACATGATATCGTGATTTTCATTGGGTGTGAGCGCAAACCTCGCGGTCAAGTTAGTCGCATCGCGACCTCGGTAACCACCATAGATTTGATCTTCTTCACGCTGGGTATATTGACCATAAAGTTGCATCCCTAGCAGATCTTTGATCAAACCACCGTTGACGAAAAAGTTGCCTTGATACACATTTCCCGAGTCAGACTTTTCCTGCAAAGTGCTGTCGAGTCGCACCTCACCCTGCCACTCGTTTGGCACTTTGCGAGTGATAATGTTAATTACCCCACCAATGGCATCCGAACCATAAAGTGACGACATAGGCCCACGAACGATCTCAATTCTATCGATAGCAGCCAATGGTGGCGTCCAAGCGCCTTCAACGCCTGGGCCGTCACTGTTGGTCCGTGTCTCGCGCGAGGATTGGCGTTTACCATCCACTAAAATTAACGTGTATTGGCTACCCATGCCCCGCAGACTGATATCCTGACGGTCTGCACCGCCCGTAATCACCACGCCGGGCACTTCTAACATGGCATCGGTTAAGTCGCGGTAGAAACGGTTATCCAGATCCTCACGGGTGATCACGCTGATAGAAGCCGGCGCATCGCGAATTTGCTGTTCAAATCCCGATGCAGTCACCACGATTCTTTCCATCATCTTTTCTTTATCTGACGCGGTATCCGCAAGGGCATTAGTTACTGGTACTGTGGGCAACAAACATAAAGCGGTGATCACTTGAGCGAGGTACTTCTTACGACTTAACAACATAACCGACAAGTCTCCATTGAGCAAAGATTGTAAATGAGAACAATTTTCAATACGGCAATGTATCTCTATGTTACAATCAGCTCAAGTTAGACTTTAGGTATTCACTTGTAAGAGTTACTTAAAAATGAATAAAAACATGATCAAAGGGATGATCGTTTTTGCGACAATCGCAGAAAAGGGCTCAATGAGTGCCGCAGCGCAGCAATTAAATCTCAGCTCGTCGGCGGTAAGTCAGCAAGTGACCAAGCTCGAAATGGACATGGGGATCAGCCTGTTCCACCGCAATACCCGCAACCTCACACTCACCGAAGCGGGCAGTTTGTTCTATGAGAATTGCCGCAAGGTCATAGCGATAGTCGAAAGCACAGAGCAGAAACTTAATAACTTGAAAGGTATTCCATCAGGGGAATTAAAGATTGCCGCGCCTATAGGATTTGGCGGCGGCCTGTTAAGCGAACCTTTTAATTACCTGTTGGCAGCACATCCACAGATAAGTTTGAATTTACTGCTGCAAGATGGCCCGATAGATATAGTCAACGACGGTATCGATCTGGCGATTTGCATCGGCCCCTTATCGGATTCCAACCTAATTGCCCGCCATTTAGCCGATTGGCGTATGTTACTGTGCGCCTCACCTAATTATCTGCCAATGCATAAAAACCTTAGCCACCCAAAGGAATTAACTGAATTAAATCGGATCTATCACACTTATGCTAAAGGCGATATCTTAACCCACGCCTTCAGCCAAGAGTGTTTTGAACTGACAAGCCAGCGAATTAGCGTCAACAATATGCAGGCGTTAATTCAACTCACACTCGATGGTCTAGGATTTGCCGCCCTGCCCGAACCTGAAGTACACAAATACCTCGAAAGCGGCCAACTGGTCACCCTATTACCCGAATGGTCACTCAATACCTACAGTGTTTATAGCGTAACGTCGGCGCGAGATAAGCAGCCCGCAAAAGTGAAAGAAGCGCTCAATGCACTTAGCCAATACTTTAGTCAGGCAGATTTTACAGATAATTATCATAATCGTGCTCCTGCACTCAACAATATGCTATTCGATATGAATTTAAATTGATAAAAACTAATTTACAATTCTTTATTAAGCATGTTAGCTAGAGCTTGTAAATTAATAGGTGTCACTTTTATAATACCTTTCCCTGGAGCATCTATTTCAGCAATCATCAAGAATGATAATGAAATCATTGCAGGTAATATAAATAACAAACCTAACTTCCCTTTAACTTTCCTTGCATTATAACCAATCAATATATTGCAATTAATTGCAATAACCACCAATAAAATCCAAGCGGCTAATGGAATTTGATGACGCCATCCAGCAAAGGTTTTCTGTTGAGCTAGTACAATTTCGTTAATACTGGCAATCACTAATGAGGTCACAGGAGTCTGTTTCTGGGTAGTTTCATGCACCGCTGTTTCCCATAATACTTTCTGCAAATCCAACACTTTCATCCTAATAAAATCAATACCTTCAGGCGATTGTGCATCATAAATATTAATTCGTTGCTGTAAATATTCTCGTAGTGTGGCCTTCATTAAATCACGGCTTGATTCAGTCAATAAATCTGCTCGCATAAAACCAGTACGAATAACAAAAGCCTCATACTCTTCCGCTGCCTGCCGACTATTGAAGCCACTTATTGACATCGATAACGTAAAACCAATAATTAAACCAAGAAGAGATAAAGTAGCTCCTAGTATTACTCTAAAATCTTCATCGCCCTCATTATTACTAACGCCCTTCCTACCGATAACTTTTTTCCCAATCCAAGCAGACAGAAATAGCACTATAAATGAACCTAAAAACAATCCAATTGAATATAAAGTTAAACCAAAAAATTGAATATCAAGCAAAGTTTCAACCTATTTAATCATAATAAAACTTAAACCTATGTAATAAAAAAGAGAACCATCTCTTCTAAATAAATTATAGGCCTTCGAAAATTACCTTCGAGAAGTTTAGCCCCGAGGTCCATAGCTATAAATTTAACCAACTCGCAAAGGTGGTGCTCTGGCATTATATTTACTTATCTATTATTTACAGTAGTCAAAATCCAATTAAGATATTTCCTACAAAAAAACAAGATGCCACTGGGACGATGAACTTAAATCAACCATTAAAAACAGGGAGGGAAACGATACAAGATATTAATTTATAATGATAAATTATTATCTCGCACTTGGCTAATAATCAACTCTCGTAGCCATTTATGGCTCAAGTCGTGTTCGAAGTGTTTGTGCCACATCAATAAATACGCACCGGGGATCAGCTTGATGGGTGATGGTAAAGACTGAAGCTCAAAAGACTTCATCACAGCCAAGGCATAGCGTGAAGGTGCGCAGAGGATTAAATCGCTCTGTTCACACAGGGTGAGAGCACTCTGAAAGTCGGTCATATTCACGGCAATATCCCGTTTACGGCCCTCGAGTTGTAACACATCATCCAGCAACCAATGCTCTAAACCGCCAAAGGCCACTTGCAGATGGCGATAACTCAAGAAGATATCTAAATTCCACTCTTGTGTTAACGCCGGATGATCACGACGCATCAAACACACTGGATAATCCTGCACTAACTCAACATGGCATAAGTCATCGGGAATATTATTCACATGCATGCGCGAGCGCTCGTCCCACTCGCGACAACCTATGGCTAAGTCGATGTCGCAGCGCAGTAATCTGTCCATGGTATCGAGTCGCCACGTTTGGCAATTGAGACTCACACCGGGCGCTTGGGTGAGCAACATGGGCATAAAATGGGGAAAGGTCAGTGAATAGGTGGTTTCGACCAAATGCATTCTAAACTGTCGTTGGCTCAAGGCGGGTTCGAAGGTGTCCGGCCGAGTAAATTGCGCCAATTGCTGTAAGCATTGGCGCAACTCAGGCGCGAGTGATAAAGCCTTGGGCGTCGGCTTTAGGCCGTAGGCGGTTCGCTCAAATAAAGGATCATCAAACACTTCCCTCAGACGTGTGAGCTGTTTACTCACCGCCGACTGGCTCAAATGCAACCGCGCAGCAGCGGCGGTCACGCTTTGCTCCTCAAGTAGAATTTCGAGTACGGGCAGTAAATTCAGATCCAAACGTTTTAGCATCTATGCCTCATTCACCCCAAAATAATGACTAGGGTTGCACTTTTTTAAATGGATTTAACCTTAAATTCTGTGGCAATTTCATCAATAACAGCGACAGTAATATCACACCTATCCCCGCCCACTGACGCATGTCTAAAGTTTCCCCCACAATCATGACCCCTAATGATACGGCAACCACAGGGTTGACTAAAGCGACCATACCCATGATTTCTGGTCCTAAGTTTCGCATAGACCACAGCCAAGCCCAATAGGCAACGGCGGTGTTGGCAATCACTAACCATATCAGTGAAGGTACAAGCGTCATACTCGGTAGCTGCGGTGGCCCTGCCATAAACCAAGCCAGTGGGATCAGCATCAAACCGCCCAATAATAGCTGCCACGCGGTCAGCACTAAAAAGTCACCCACATCCCACTTTTGCATCCAGCGAGAAGAAAAGGCAATTAACGTCGTGGCACTCAGCATGCAAAGTACGCCGATAGGATCGAGATCCGCCGAAGGGTTAAGCAGTAAAATGACCCCACCTAATCCCATCAAACCTAATAATAACCACTTCATTCCTGGGCGTTTTTTATCAATGAGCCAAGCCAGTATTAAGAAGATGAGCGGCAGAGTAGCCCCTAAGGTTCCCGCCACCGCGCCCGGCAAACGATACGCGCCGATAAATAGCAAAGTGAAGAAGGCACCGATATTACAAAAAGCCAGCAAACCAAGCTTTGACCAAACCAAAGTTGGCAAACGAGGACGCAGCATCAGCATTAATATCCCCGCAGGCAAGGCACGCCACACGGCTACCCAGTAGGGCGACATGTCATGTAAGTAGAGACTCACTAACGCATAGGTCGTCCCCCAAAATACAGGAGCGAGTAACGCAATAATAAAGGGCATAATGACTTCTTAAAAAGTATCTTGATGTTGAGATATATTACTTTGAGATAATAAAACAGGCAAGCCTTGAGATAACAATTCCACCTATCACAACCTCTATTGCATGAACTTAGCCAAATCCACCCACAACAGACACTGCGCTTGGGCACAGTTTGCCGTATAATCGGCCGTCATTTTCTACAGGCGGGCCAGTATGTTCCATATCGCACTCTATGAGCCAGAAATCGCACCTAACACAGGTAATATCATTCGCCTTTGCGCAAACAATGGCTGCCAGCTGCATTTGATTGAGCCATTAGGTTTTGATCTAGAAGAGAAAAAGCTACGCCGCGCGGGTTTGGACTATGCCGACTTAACCAATGTGACTCGCCATAAAGACTTCGATGCTTTCCTCGAAGCCATGGCAGGCAAGCGCATTATGGCCTGCACCACTAAGGGGAGTCGCCCGCATACAGAGCTGAGTTTTGCCAAAGACGATGTGCTGCTATTCGGCCCAGAAACCCGAGGTTTACCGATGGCGATTATCGAATCCATCCCCACTGAGCAGAGACTACGCATCCCCATGGCGGCCACCAGCCGTAGCTTGAATCTGTCTAATGCGGTGGCAATTATCAGCTATGAAGCATGGCGCCAACTGGATTTTGCTGGCGCACTTTAAGCGCTATTGAAGGTAAATCGGATTAGCGACTAAGGAGATGGCGCGACTGGCGTCATCTCTATCCCGCGAAAAAGCTGATAGCGATCAACATCATCGTCTAAATATTGAATATTCTGCGTCCATTGCCATGCGTTAGCTTGAGCACCCGCCCCCTTTGCCTCAAACAGTAATTGAATTAACGCAGACCGGGCAGTCACCACGCCCTCACCCAGCAAAGAATAATCGCCATTTTGACGATATAAGCTAAAGACTTGCTGCTTCTCTTGGGACACGCCATCGTAATAGGTCAACAACACTTGCTCGCCCTGTTCCCTAAACCACCAGGTTTCACTATAGGGCGCACGCGTGCCAACACTCACAGACAATAACAGCTGCCGCTTATCATGGGAGCAAAATCCGGTGACAGTCACTTTTCGTGGCACTTCCCCCACTTTGGCGGCATCGCCTCCCCATTGACCAGTAAACTGAGGGCAAAACTCACTAAAACTTACCCTAGCCGCGTGCGCAGCCAGAGGAATAGCAGCACTCAGTGCAATTGCCACTCCCCATAATAGTCTTAATCGGTTGATTTTATTCTGCATCTACCTAGTCCTCAGCCGAAATATCACCCTAGATTAGCCTGTAATTCTGTCATCAACAAATCACAATTAGCCGACAACTATTCACAGATGCTTACACAAAGCGTCCCGCTATGAGTTATCACTCAGTTTGCTTTCATGCTCGGTTTCTATACTCTCGAATCTGCACCACAAATAAAATCATTATAACTATATGTATGATAAGGAGACTCACAGTGAAGAAGACAGGAATCTTATTGCTCTGTCTGTTGATGCCATTCGGCTCAGCATTTGCGGAGCACAAACCGCTCTCGGTGGAATTGCTCTGGCAACTTAAGCGTATTGGTAGCCCAGTCGTATCGCCCTCTGGTGAGCATATTATTGCGCCAGTCACAGAATATAATCTGAAGGAAGATAAAGGTTCGACCCAGTTATGGCGTTTTGATGGCGAAGGTAAAAATAATCGTGCTATTACAGTCAAAGGGTTAAAGGTAAGTGAGCCCGTGTTTTCGCCCGACGGCAAAACCTTGGCCTTTGTGAGTGAGCGAAATGAAGACGACGCAGGCCAAATCTACCTATTGCCTATGGACGGTCCGGGTGAAGCGCAGCGCTTAACCGACATACCTACTGGCGTAAATGGTATTAAATGGGTTGGCAAGCATTTGTATTTCATCAGCAATATATTCCCAAATCAAACATGGGACGAGATGAAGACCCAACTAAAAGCCGACGAAGACAATAAGGTCTCCGCTCGCCAGTGGAACGCTTTGCCCTACGCTCAGTTTGATCACTGGTTAGATGAACGTCGCCAAGCCCATGTATTTAGGCTCCCCGCTTCGGGCGGCGAAGTCGAAGCCGTGACGCAAGCACTCGGCCATGAGTTACCACGCTCGAGCCAAAGCAGTTCAAGTTACGATATTTCGCCTAATGAACGCTTAATTGCCTTCAGTACTTATGGCTCAGACAACCGTATCGACCCTAAACTGGATATTTTCCTTGCGACGATTGGCAGTGGTAAAGCAGAGAATATCACCCCAGAAAATCAAGCCGCAGATGCTGATCCCAGCTTTAGCCCCAATGGCAAAACGCTGGCTTTTACCCGTCAGAAAATCCCTGGTTTCTATGCCGATACTTCAAGGCTGATGTTACTGGATATCGATAGCCGTAAACTTAATACGCTAACACCTGAGTGGGATCGTTCGGTCAGCCAATTTAATTGGACCCCCGACAGTAAAGGCTTTTATGCCACCATCGAAGATGCCGCCACTAACCGCATTTATCATATCGATGCCAAAAACGGTAAAGTCAAAGCTATTACAGAGGCAACTGACTTTGGCCAACCCGCCATAGGTAAAGACGGTGAACTGATTGCCACCAACGAGAGCTTTTTGCACCCAGCGCGCTTGGTCAGCATTAATCCCCGCAATGGTAAGACGGTACGCCTAGAGAATTTTAATGACGATATTCTCAAAGATGTTGATTTAGGCACTTACGAATCAGTGACCTACAAGGGATATCAAGATCAAGATATTCAAATGTGGGTTCACTATCCCCCCGGATTCGATCGCAGTAAAAAATATCCCCTCTTTATGCTGGTTCACGGCGGGCCACATAACGCCATTACCGACGGTTTCCATTACCGTTGGAACGCACAAACCTTCGCCTCTTGGGGATATGTCACTGCTTGGCCAAACTTCCATGGTTCTAGCGGCTTCGGACAAGCGTTTGCCGATGCGATTAACCCAGATTGGAAGAATAAATCCCTCGAAGATGTGCTCAAGGCAGCCGACTGGTTTAAACAACAAAGCTGGATAGACAGCGACCGCATGGTGGCGGGTGGTGCAAGTTACGGTGGTTATCTGACCTCAATTATTTTAGGTCAACCACATCCCTTTAAAGCCTTGTTGATCCACGCTGCGGTTTACGACATGTATTCACAAATGGCGTCGGATTTTGCCGTCCACAGCACTCGATTTGGCAACTACTGGGATAATCCTGAACTGTATAAAGCCATTTCTCCGCATTACTTTGCGGCTAACTTTAACACTCCGACCTTAGTCAGCCACGGTCAGCTCGACTACCGGGTACCAGTGGGGCAAGGGTTTGAACTGTTCCGCACCCTGCAAACTCGCAATGTGGAATCACGGATGATTTATTTCCCCGATGAAAACCATTGGGTTATGAAACCCAATAACTCTATCTATTGGTATAACCAAGTGAAGGATTGGATGACCCATTATGCTAAGCCGGGTGGACAATAAACGCTAAACCTAGAACAGAAAAGCAAAAGGTCTGCACTATGCAGACCTTTTCTTTATTGAATCAAGCCTCGCAATGATAGCTTATTGGCCAAATCCCGTGGCTTTAATATCGACAGTTTGCACTTTGCCGTACTTAGCAGCAATAGGTGCAATCTTAGCCGCATTGCCAATCAGCACAAATTGCAGATCTTTTTGCGGGAAGTAAGTTTTCACTAACCTTTGGGTTTCTTCTAAGGTCAAACCATCCACCTTAGCTTGGAACTCATTGATAAACTTATCATCGAAGCCGTATAGATACATGCCAGACAACAATCCCGCCAGCTGACCTGAGGTTTCAAACTGAGGCGGGAACTGACCCTTAACGTAGGCTTTAGCCGAATCTAAGGTCGCTTGATCTACACCTTTTTCCCATAAACGTGCATAGGTTTTTAAGGCTAAATCCATCGCTTCTTGAGTGGTTTCCGTCTTAGTGAAAGTGCTGATTGTGAATACGCCCGAATCGGTATAAGGGCTAAAACCTGAGCGTGCGCCATAGGTTAAGCCTGCGTTCACCCGCAGCTCGTCGTTAAGCCAAGAGGTAAAACGACCACCTAGAATAGTGTTCACTACCGTTAAACCTACATAGTCTGGATTGTCACGACTAATACCTAAGCCCCCGATCACAAAAGTAGTTTCGATTGCATCGGGTTTATCCACCAGCAAGACTTTGGCCTCAGTCAACTGAGGCAAACCTTGGTTTAAATCAGGTTGTACCAGTTTTTCGCTGCCTTGCCACTGACCAAAGGCTTGCGTCAGCTTGGCTTTCATCGTCGCCACATCAAAGTCACCCACGACAGTTATCGCGGTATTGGAAGGTTGATAGTAACTCTTATGGAAGGCGCGCAGTTGCGGCACGGTTACTTGTTCAAGCGAATCGCTGTTACCCGAAGCCGCATTACCATAAGGATGTGCACCAAATACGAGCTTATCAAAATAGCGACCAATTACCGCCCGCGGGCTTTCTTTATCCTGCTGCAGCCCAGCAATCGCGCGCTGTTTGAGCTTATCAAACTCGGCGGCATCAAAGTCAGGCGTTAACATCGCCGCGCTAAATAAGCCCAGCATCAAGTCAATGTCCTTCGCCATAAAGTCAGCACTCAGATAACTGCCTTCCTTATCCGCTTCGGCCACTAAGCTTGCGCCGAGAAAATCCACTTGCTGCTCGATATCCGCCTTAGATTTCCCCGCCGCACCTAACAGCAAGCCTTCTGCTGTCATTTGTGCCACGCCTGCGGTGGTGTCATTCACTGCACCGGCGCGTACCACGGCATTTAAGGTAATTAACGGCACTTCGCGCTGCGGCATTAAGTACACAGTTAAGCCGTTATCTAACACAAACTTATCGTAACTTGGCATCGCAAAGCTGCCAGTATCGACCCGTTTTGGTGCCGATGTCGTAGCACAACCCGCTAAGGCTAAACTTGTGCCTAGGGCTAATGCGGCCATTAACTTAGACGATTTCCCAAGTGATGCCATCTTAAGTGATTTCACTGCTGTCGATTTCATAGGGAAGACTCCTCGGTTGCCGCCAGCACAGCCACAGTGCGATTCGATTTACGTAAGTAGGTTTGGGCAACTCGTTGAATATCCGCAGGCGTCACCTTGTTATAGGCTTCAGGTGCATTAAATAACTTGTCGTAACTACCAAAATACATCTCATAGGTGCCTATGGTATTAGCCTTACCATTAATGGTTTCCATAGAACGATAAAAATCCATCAACTTGATATTTTTAACTTTATCCAATTCTTGCTGAGTAACGCCAGTTGTCGCAATCGCATCGATTTGTTCAATCAACGCACGCTCCAGCGTCGAGGCTTTCACCTCAGGCGTGGCAACGCCCATCACATAGAAGAGGTTAGGATCGACCGACATCGGCATGTAGGTTTGCGCTTCTAAGGCCACTTGTTTATCAACCAATGATTGATATAAACGCGAGCTATTACCTTGGCTTAGAATCGAGCTTAATAAGTCCAGCGCATAAAAATCCGCATGGGTTGCCGCCGGAATATGGTACGCCAGCATTACGTTAGGTGTGCTGACCGATGCCTTTTGCACAAAGGTGCGACGCTCACCCTTTTGCTCAGGTTCGACAGTGCGAATCGCTTTAGGCGGAGTCTGTGCCGGAATAGGCGCAAAGTACTTGTCTGCCAAGGCTTTTACTTGGGCAAGCTTTACATCACCGGCAATCACGACCACGGCATTGTTCGGCGCATAATAGGTTTTATGGTACTGGACTAAATCTTCCAGCGACCAAGCGGCGATATCCGACTCGTGACCGATCACCGACCAAGAATAAGGGTGGGCTAAAAATGCCACGCCTTTGATTTCGCCTTCGAGGGCATTCCAGTTAGAGTTTTCTAAGCCAGTGGAACGCTCCGACTGCACTACGCCACGTTCGCTATCGACCATGACTTGGTTGATATCTAAGTTAGCGATGCGGTCAGCCTCGAGATCGAACATAGTTTCGAGCGCATTGGCGGGGAACCAATCGGTATAAACCGTCATGTCTTCAGTGGTATACGCATTGTTCGCGCCACCGGCGGCTTCCATAGTACGGTCGAACATTTTTGGGCCGTACTTTTTCGAACCGTTGAACATCATGTGTTCGAAAAAGTGCGAAATACCAGTAATGCCGGGCACTTCGTTACGTGAACCGACCTTCCAAAATAAATACATGTTGGCATTGGGAATAGAGGCATCTTCTAGCACCATGATTTTCATGCCGTTATCTAGCGTGAAACTCTTAATGTCTTCTGCCGTGGTGGCCTGTGCTTGGCTTAGGGGGTTCAAAAGTCCCATGGCCAACACCAGAGCCGATAGCGTGCGCTTCATCTTGTTCGCTCCTTGCTGTAAATATCCACATATAGAGGTAAATTGTTTAACAAATCAAGCGCAGGAAGCTTATCCCGCGCCAATTTTTTGTAAGCTCAAGTTATACCGCAGCGCTTACGGAATAATACGTTAGCCACTTATTGGGCTTTGAGTGCCGTTAACGCCACTTTGGTCATGGCCTCAACGCCCACTTTTAGCGCACTTTCATCCACATAAAATGCCGGCGAATGATTGTTGGCCGCCGTTTCAGGGTTCGTTCCTTTTGGCGTCACCCCGAGGAAGAAAAACATCCCCGGTGTTTCTAAGGCATAGTAAGCAAAGTCTTCGGCACCTGTGATTAATCCGGGTTCGATCAGCATCTTATCGCCCACGACACTGGCGAGCACGGGCCGCATGCTGGCGACTAATTCGGGATTGTTGACCACCACAGGATAGCCTTGGTGGATCTCAGTAGTCGCAGTCGCCCCTAAGGTTTTCGCCGACAGCTGTGCCATTTGCGCTAAACGCACTTTGATATCGGCGCGCATGGGTTGGTCGAAGGTGCGAATCGTGCCAATCAGCTCGACTTCATCGGGAATAATGTTAGAGCGAATGCCACCATTTACCGCACCAAAACTCACCACCGCCGGCGCTTTAGTGATATCCACCTGACGGCTGACGATCGTTTGCACGTTAGTGATAATTTGTGCCGCAGCGACAATAGGATCAACCCCATTCCAAGGTCGTGAACCGTGGGTTTGGCTGCCTTTCACTTTGATAGTAAAAGAGTCTTCACTCGCCATTGCTGGACCACTGCGCAGGCCAATCATGCCACTCGGCATACTCGAGGTGACATGCATACCAAATACTTGCTCGGGTTTGCGCTGAGCAAACAGCCCTTCTTTGAGCATCAATTCCGCACCGCCCTCTTCACCCTCCGGTGCACCTTCTTCAGCGGGTTGGAAGATAAACATCACATCCCCCGCTAGGCTGTCTTTCACTTTCACGAGGTTTTCAGCCACCCCCATCAACATGGCCACATGGGTATCGTGCCCACAGGCATGCATCACACCCACTTTTTGATCGCGATAAGTGTCTGTCACCTTAGAGGCAAAAGGCACATCGACCACTTCAGTCACAGGCAGTGCATCCATATCCGCTCGAATCGCAATCAACGGACCAGGCTTGCCGCCCTTCAGCTTCCCGCCTTTCAAAATGGCCACCACGCCCGTATGCGCCACACCCGTTTGTACTTCTAATCCTAAGGATTTCAGATGTTTTTCAATAATCTTGCTGGTGCGAAACTCACGGTTAGACAACTCAGGGTGTTGATGCAAATCACGACGCCAGTCGATCACCTTTTGCTCCACACCCGCCGCCAACTTAGCCGCATCAGGCATAGCACTGGTCGCCGCTTGCGCCGAACTCAAACCCGCGGCCATAAAGCTCAAGGCGAGAGCAGAAGCGATTAAGGTCCTGGAAAAAATGGCTTTGTTTGCAGAGGATTTAAAACCAAATGCCTTTGGGATTGCTGATTTTGAAATAGCAGATGGTGATACAGAGGATAAAGTCATAGCGATAGCCTATTGTTGTTTTTATAAGCTATCTAAACTACACGGACACTGAGGAATTGTTAATAGATTTAATGATGAAGGTCAATAACACAACAGGTATTAGGGACTAAAAACCGTCAGCAATAGAGATTAAGCACTGCCACTACAGTGACTCGCAGCCAGTCCGTCCATGGATGCTCGAACGTGGCATCCATGCCACGGACGGTCACTTCCATGACAGTGCTTAATGCCGTTAATTCCGGCGTACATATTTAGCTTATTTCTCATCCACAACATCTATTAATGGATGAATCACGCAGTTCTTTAGGCGCAAATTTGCACGACCATAGGCTGATATGCATTCCCTTGTTTCGCATTGAATCAGTTCTCTAGAGATTTGATTCATCTTAAGGGGAAAAACGCCCCAGAATAGCCGCAAACTGGGCAATAGGACGTGGTTTAGCGGCTGACGTGAATCACGTCTGGGGTAGAGTGATTCACGAGCTTAGTTTGAGGCAATTCTGAGTTAGATTTTTCAACACCAAATTGCTGAGTTGCGGACTAGAGAGCATAAAAATTCCTATGTGATAGCGCCAGGAGTCCCACGCAGAGCCAGCAAAACACGCCAAAATCATTCCAAAACGTCACCTTGATTACTTTGGTAGCTGCTCATATTCAAGTTCTAATACTTTTAGCTCTCTAAGTAATTCGGTGACAATTTGGCTAACTTCAACTGATTGCGCATATATTTCGCAACCTTTTCTATGAAGTTCTTCGTTACTTATACCACTAATTTGATCACGAAAATTTTGAAAAAAGGCGTCATGTGCCAACTGATTTCGAGCGTCACATGCTTTTTTAATTTTGGCACTTAATTCCTTATTTTTGCATAATTTTCGGAAATTAGTATTTAATCGTTGAAGGCCCCCTTTTTCTATATTATTTCCATTAAAATCATAAGATAACGTCTCTGAATCTTGAATTTTCAATCGAATAACATCATACGAAGTAGTGATATATTTTCTGAGAATAGATTCTACAAACTGAAACTCTTTTAGTGCACTAAACAGTGCTTTTTCATAATTTTTTTTGTAACTCAACTTTATCTAATAACCTAACATTCCCCTTGAGTAGTTAACGCCTTTCACATCGTAGTCAGAGTGAGTAATATTATGTTTTATATGTATAAGTACACGTAGTATTTGCGATACCAGTTACACCATTATATTCATGAGCCGTTATATTCACTGTGCTCCAAGATACAGGGGTATACTCTTTAGCTACTGAATTTAGTACATCAGAGCACTCTTGGTAATCAGCTTGTGTATCAGGAAGGAACCTATGAACACTACGAAAAGCTACAACAATAAACCCTTGTTCAGTATGTTTGCTGCTGTATTCTGAAGTCGCATCATACGTTACTGGACCAACATGATTTACTAGCTTTAACGTAGGTGCGGCACAGCCAGAAAGAAACACCAAAAGGCATGTAGATAATAAAGATTTTAAGTTCATGATATTCTATATCCTAACGGTATTTTCGTTCGAGATATTATCTAATTTTTTCATAACAAAAGACACAATTAGAAATTATATCGGTGATAATTTACTGGCGCATATCATTTCATTATTGCGTATGAGTGTTTACCTCATTGAGAGAACCAGACTAGGTAAGTTTGATTCACGGATTTTAACGACCATGTATTTAAACCTCGTCCTAAAGACATTTTATAAAAACCTTCAGGTCACATATTTTTATTGATAAATTTCTTCAAACCATCGGACTGGCGGCGCGCTGTTAAACAAGGCCAAGACGCTATATATCATTGGTAAAATAGACCAATTTACCTTGTCTATTTTGTCGCAATGCCATAGTCAGCACGAAAGGATTTTAACCCTCGGCTTGAAAATTTTAAGGCACGGGTGTCGAGGGCTTTCTCTGCCCAGCCTTTAGCCAAAATATCCTTAAGAACCCATTGACCTAGAACACCAGCAAGATGACTGCGACGCTCGCTCCAATCGAGGCATGACTTACATAAAGGACGGCGAGATTGACGACTTTTCGGCACATCGAATACATCATCTGATGTACCCAGCAACGAGTGTTCTACGCCACGTTTGGCAAAAAAGGTCATCCCTGCCGCGGTGATTTTTGTTTCGCCCCCTTCATGGGCGATCAAATTCTGCCGACTTAAGCTGTCGTAAAGCGCAACCCCCAATTCACCCGCGAGATGATCATAACAAACGCGAGCCAGTCTCAATCTAGGGTCCGCGGGCCCATGGATTACCTTAGGGCTCGCAATGGCAACGCTCATGTTGAGCAGACTTTCCAACAGTTCGGCCACTTGGCGACTCTGCAGCTGAAAATACTTATGCCTCCCCTGCTTACGCACGAGCAATAGTTCGCCTTCAACCAACTTAGTTAAATGGCTGCTGGCAGTCTGCGGTGTGATGTCTGCTTCAAGAGCCAGTTCTGTCGCCGTCAATGCCTGTCCGCCCATAAGAGCAATCAACATACGTGAGCGGGCGGCGTCACCAATCAAGTTGGCAATAAAGGCAATATTTGGTTCCATGCTTGTAATCTCATTCGGGGACAGTTCGATAACCATCGAAGCATTAAGTTTTCAGGTAATTACAATGCAGCTAAAACCTTTACCACACTAGTCAATGGCGCCAAACACTATGAAAATTACCTGTTTTATCGAATACAAAATAGACCCCTTCAAATTGGAACAATTTGCCCAATATGCTGAAAACTGGGGCGATATTATTCCAGCCTACGGTGGCGAACTCCTTGGCTACTTTCTGCCACACGAAGGCACCAATGACACTGCATATGGTCTCATTAGCTTCGATAGTCTGGCCCACTATGAACGCTATAGAGACAAACTGAAGACAGAAGCCGCAGGCAAGGCAAATTTTCAGTTGGCCAAGCAAGGAGAATTTATTTTGAGTGAAAAACGCAGTTTCCTAAAGCCGATAGCCAATACCTATCAAAGAGCTGCGGAGACAAAACTATGATGGTAGTTATTTTTGAAGTCGTGCCGAATCCCGGCTGCCAAGAAAAGTATTTAGAGATAGCCGCCGACCTGAAATCGAGCCTGAGTAACATTGAAGGATTTATTTCAATCGAACGGTTTCAGAGTATGGTCAATCCCGAACGCTTATTATCGCTGTCATTCTGGGAGAATGAGGCTGCGGTACAAGCTTGGCGACAACAGATATATCACCGGGAGGCACAAACTCAAGGACGCGAACAATTATTCGCCGATTATCGCCTGCGGGTTGCCGAAGTTGTTCGTGACTATGGCATGTTCGACCGTGCTCAGGCACCAAGGAGCAACTGATATGCTGCTACTTGAGTATCTGAACGCCCATTTTTATACTCGGCAACAACTGCTCGAAGTGACAGGGCAGACAGAAGCTAGGTTGATTAACTACCAAACTCAAGGCGTTATGCCTGCATGCTCCTATCGACTGCAGCTCAGCATAGTTTGCGATTCCGTCTTTGGCACACATAATGAACAGCTGGCAATTGAATACTATGCCAAAGGCTATGGCGCTTGGTTAACTATGCTGCATCAACTCGATACAGACACAGACATTTATCCCATCTTTCAGCGGCGCTATCTTGAAGCCATTGAAAAATTAACCGCCCCAGAAGGCAACGGCCTCGAGCGGATTCCAGACACCAATCTAGCGCAACATATACAGCAGGAATGGGAGCATTTCCTAGCTGGCACCTATGGCTTATGTACTCAATCTGGATTACCGGAAGATATTGCCGCCAAAGAACTCGCCATAATCACAATTAACGCTTTAACCAGTAAAGACGAGCTGAGTCATAACGAGTTACTCAAACTGACAACGGCAGTCACGCTGCTAGATGAGGTCAGCGCTGCATTTGCGCCGCACGAAAAATCCCGAAGTTCCCGCTATCGTCTAGTGGATGAAATACGTCGGCGTTATCGACTAGCGGATCACGCCAACACATAGCCTTAGCTGCAAAGGAAATGATTTTAGTTAAACCGCTACGACTGCATTAATTTACTTTATGCATCTCTTTATATAAGAACACTACGTCTTTATCGATGATTTCTAATCGCCAGCCATAGTGATGCGCGATCCACTCAAAAGTCGCTTCGGCGTAAAAATTGATGTGGGTGGGATCGTTTTTATAGTGCCAGCGGGCAAATGCGATTTTATCCTGCACACGCTTGGTCATGACCGCCAAAATGCCATTAGGTTTTAATAACCTATCAAGCTGGGCAAGTAACCCTGCGGCACCACTCACGTGTTCAATGACTTCGGTTAAGGTAATAAAGTCGTATTGGCGGGCTAACGTTTCGGGATTATTAGCGTAATAAAGGTCGTAATTATCTATCTGATAACCGCGCGCCTTTGCCATTAGACTCAATGCCTTACCTTCTCCGCAGCCAAAATCGAGCCCTTGGGCCAAAGTGCTAACACGGCTAAGTAGTGGCTCGAGTGTGCGATTTAAAAATGTTTGATAGCCGAGATCATCGGCATGATTCTCGTGCTTATCGTACTCGGCTTTTTCTGCCTCGGCCGAAAGATAAAACTCAGAAGGCACGCTCACCAGTTGGCAGGTTTGGCATTGCTGGTAGCTACGCTTCCTATCTTGATGATAAGCGAGTAATTCAACGCCATGACATAAGGGGCAGATATTCAACAACAATTCCTAGGAATAGTAAGGTGCATAGTAATGAGAATAGTCGTAATGCCCACAAATAATGCTAGCACTGACCAGCTGAAATCGACTATATCGATGGCCTGATTAAGGTTTAGGGATTTTACGCTCTTTTGCGGCAGCTTCTTTTGCTTCCCGTAAATATTTTTGCTCGCGACTTTCTCTTTCGTCGAACTGTTTTTGTGCCTTAAGTTTTTGCTGCGCTTCCCAATCGTTGGTTTGGGATTGTTGCTTAATTTTATCTTCCCGCTCTGTCGTCTCTTTAGTGGCTTGACGGGTCTTTTCTAATTGAGCCTGTTCTAATCGCTGTGAGTCGATGCGTGCCTTATCGGCTTTTTGCTCTAGGGTCAATCTAGGCTTTGGCGCCTCGGCGGCATTTGTTAACGCGAGATGAAAACTAAAGATGAGGACTAGCGATATTAATATTTTAGAGATTAACACTTTAAATAAATACGCCATTTCCTGTCTCCTTTATTCGATAATTGAATGAATCAATGATAAAAGCCAATTCACGCAAGATGTGCAAAACATAGCATAAAATCTGCCTAAGCTTGAAATATGCAGCAGGTGTTCTTAAAAAATATGCTTGAATACAAGTCTTAAACTACACTTTTTAAGTTTCTATTTGAGTGAAACAACAATTAGGTTTATTTTTAACCCCATTGGAATGATGTACTATTGGGCGACTTCGTGTTCAACGAAGACCTAAAAATGGGATGTGACTATTTTGCGTCACAAGGGAGTATCCTGAATGATCAGATGGCAACACTTACTTAAGAAACTCAGTACAGATGATCCTGTACTGCAAGAAAAGCTGTCTCTCTGGCAAGCACATCCCCATAAAACCCCCTTAGCCTTAATTCAAGGCTTTAGCTTTATTAGTGCCAACCAAGCCACCCTCAGTTATTTTGAGACTGAATACGATGCTTTTGTGAATGCGACTCCCTATGATTTTTCTCCGAGGATCCAATCTTCAGGCCGCAATAGTGTTGAATTTGCACGGGAAATGATCCTCGAAGCCATTGCAGGCAATAATGTTGAATTCAACTGGCTGCACATGAGCCAACAAGGCAATGAACTGCCGACTCGAATTAATCTCTATCGCTGTTATCTACAACAACAGCCCGTGGTACTCGTTGAATTACAAGCTCTTAATCGCCGCAATCAAATGCGCGAAACGATTTCTGATGGTTTTGCTCATATTCCCAAAGAAATTTTGTCGACCACGCTCGAAGAAAGTGCCGAAGCTGTGTATATCACTGACACTGATAATCAAATTTTGGCTGTCAATAAAGCCATGTGTCGTATTTGCGGCTATAGCGCTGAGCAGCTCATCAGTAAAACCCCTGAATTTTTAGAAGTAAGAACCCATAATATGGGGGAAGAAACCGAATGCCAAATCGCCTTAAAACAAAGGGGATTTTGGCAGGGCGAAACATGGAAAAGACGTTCAGATGGCAGTAACTTTCCTGCTTGGCAGAGCAGTCGTAAAATCGTCACTGAAGATGATGCTCATTATAATGTGAATATTTTCAGTGATATTAGTACTAAAAAACTATTAGAAACCCAGCTAACAACTCGAGCTATGTACGATACCTTGACTGGATTACCTAACCGGTTCCATCTCAAACAGATCCTCAATAGTGCCCTCGAAAAACTTAAAACTGATCCCCTCGCACTGGGGGCGTTGATGTTTTTAGATCTCAATGGTTTCAAGAATATCAATGACAGCTTCGGTCACTCCATGGGCGATAGAGTATTACAACTCGTCGCCGCCCGCCTCGAGGCGGGTTGCATCGAAAAGGCCGATATAGCCCGTATGGGAGGAGATGAATTTACCTTAGTGCTGCAAGACTGTAGCTGTAAAGATGAAATTCAGCTGTTTGCAGAGCAGATTCTCAGCTTATTTGAGAGCCCCTTTGAAATTGAAGGCCAAAAGTTCTTCCTCGGCACTAGCATAGGCATTGCGCTATTTCCTACCCACAGTAACCAAGCGGGACAACTGATTAGTCTTGCCGATACTGCCATGTATTGCGCTAAAAAGAGCTTACCGCATCTCGTGTTTTACGATAAGGCAATGAGCCTAGCAGCCGAGTTAAAATTACAGTTAATCAATAACCTAAGGCATGCGCATAGCCTAAAACAATTCACTCTCGCTTATCAAGCCATAGTCGATTTACACACAAATCAAACTATTGCTGCCGAAGCCCTGCTCCGCTGGCAGAAGTCACCGACAGAATATTATGAAGCTGCCGACTTTGTGCCATTGCTTGAGGAAACAGGATTAATTGTCAGCATTGGCCAATGGGTATTAGAACAGGCCTGTGTACAAGCGGCCCTCTGGCGAGCACATTATCAACCCGACTTTAGAATTTCAGTCAATGTGTCACCACTGCAATTGGAACACTTAGATTTTATCGACCAAGTGATAAATGCCTTAGAAATGGCGAAGTTACCCGCTGATGCACTGATTTTAGAAATTACCGAATCGGCATTGTTACGACAACCGGAGCAAGCACGACTCACACTCAATCGTATCAAAGCGTTAGGTGTCAGTATTGCCATCGATGATTTTGGGACTGGGTTATCGTCACTCAGTCGATTAGGGACTTTGCCAATAGACAGCGTCAAAATTGATGCCGAGTTTGCCTTGCGCTTAAACGAAGTCTCAGGACAAAAGCTCTGCAATGCTATAGTGCAACTCGCACAAGCACTCGACATTCACTTCGTCGCAGAAGGTATTGAAACTCAACAACAAAAAGACATAATGACTGACATGGGCCAAGGTTTCGCCCAAGGATTTCTATTTGGCTACCCGAGTTCAGTCGAAAACTTCACCCAAGCCTTTCTTGCGGAAAAACGCTTAGCCTAGAACAGATTTAGGACTGCCGATGTTCGCATCGGCTCGATAATCCGACCGGCGTACCGAATTAACGCTCTCGACGTTTACAACGGAAAACGAAAGATTCCGCTAAGGTTTCATCGAAATATTTTGATGGGTCGCGAACTAAGGGAAAAGATTTTCTTGCAGAAAACATACGATTTAAGCTCGATAGCCCTGCCAGCACGCTATTTACTAATAGTAATGAATGGAATCTACTCCCCTGCAAAGCCAATGATGGCCTGGCAAAGCGCTCTCATCATTATCAATAAAAAAAACCATATTTAAAGCTCAATAGCCCTGCCAGCACACCATTTACTAATAGTTATGAATGGAATAACTCCCCTGCAAAGCCAATGATGGCCTAGCAAAGCGCTCTCATCATTATCAATAAAAAAACCATATTTAAAGCTCGATAGCCCTGCCAGCACGCCATTTACTAATAGTAATGAATGGAATTACTCCCCTGCAAAGCAATTGGCTGGCAAAGCTATCTCATCATTTGCTGCGCAAATGAATCCCAGTTATTAAACCGTATTTCACATTACGTTAGCGTGATCTGAATAAGATTTTGACTATTTTAATTCGTACGGAGTCTCAAAAACTCAATAACTTAAAAGCACTAATTCATACCTAAAACATCTAAGACTCAATAGCCTTAACCCCATCAACTATACCTTACCACTGGATTCATTTGAGTTCTGATAACGAACCTGCACTGTACTCGGCATCGCCTTAATCCGCAATCCCACCATAGCATCAAATGCCATCATTAACGGCTGAACATCAAGGGTAGAATCGAGGGCGCTTAACATATAAGCGCAAGCTTCTAAGGTCGATAAACTATCGCTACGACTTGATTTACGGATCCGATAGCGCGATTCATAACCTTCAGCCAAATGCACCGCAGGATACTGGGTTAACCAAGGATTCAGTTGCAGCATTTTGAATGCCTTACGCCAAGTGCCATCGAGCAACAGCAATATACAATCAGGATTAATACGTTGCTGTTCAACACTTACACTTAACGCAGAGGGATAGACGAGATAAATAGGCTTATTACACGCCGCTAAATATTCCCGTAAACCGTTGAAATCAGACTCGCTTTCACCCACATAAACTTGCGTTTTAGGTACAGCAAGACTCAATACCCGCACACTATTCTTCTTATGTTCGACTTCACTCGGGTGCTGTAAAACCACCAACTGAGTCATTGGAGAGATAGGCTGAACACTCGCACATAAGCAAGCATTTTGCGGATAACAACAGATAACACAATAGTGACGGGACAAGCTTTACCCTCGGTTTAGTGAGTTATTTTACGAGTATACCAAAGGATAAAAGGGTATTAGACACAATAAAAAAATACCCACAGTTCGCGGTCAAACAAACTGTGGGTAAAGGGTGTACTCTGTAATTAATCAGTGCCGCGAACTAATGCTCGCCAACTAACTGCTCTTGGTGCCAGTGGTCGAATCGACTCAGCGCCATCATCAACAATAAACCGATAGAAAACACGCCCATGACGAGTGCCACTGCGTAAGGTGCAGTTAAATTCGTTTGCTGTATAAGTCCAGCTAAAACGGATGCACCACTCATCTGAATAAAACCTAGCATAGCCGCGGCAGTCCCCGCTCGCTCACCAAAAGCTGACAGCGCCATACTCGTCGCGGGGCCGAGTAAGAAGGCAAATCCCACACACAACAACATCATAGGTAACATGAAGTTAAAAGCTGCTGCCATCCCTGTATTTGGACCAAACTGTTGGCCCGCCACTGTCGCCACTGAAGACAGAACGAGTAAAGACAGAGCCAAAATAACCGTTGGACGATTACCCAGTTTGCGAATGACGATCGGTGCAGCAAAACAGGCCACGATATTGAACACAGCATTGAGCCCGAATAAACCACTAAACGCCAGCTCAGAAACCCCTAAATGCCCAATCAACCACACAGGCGCATAAGACACATAACTCAAAATTGCCGCCATAGCTGACATACAAGCAAAGGCATAAAACAAAAAGTGGGTGTTACCGAGTACAGGTTTGAATCTGCCCCAACGGTAAAGTGGGCCAGTAGTAACAGTGTTGGCTGGACGAGTCTCAGGTAAGCGATAACCGACAACGAGCATCATCAACATGGCATATAACGTCATGAAAACGAAGGTTGAACGCCAGCCGAATTGCATCGCTAACAAGCCACCTAAGGTTGGTGCTAAAGCTGGGATCACGCAAATCGCGCCATTTAAGTAACTGTAAATTTTAGCGCCTTCTTTTTGTGAGTAGCAGTCGCGCACCGCACTAAACACCACAATAGAAGTTGAACAGGCGGCTAAACCTTGCAGCACACGAGCAATCTGTAACCAATGAAATTCGATGGCCGCGGCAGCGAGAAGACTACTTGCGCCGTAGAGTAAGACCCCGAAAATGGCCACAGGACGGCGGCCATAACGGTCGGCTAATGGCCCAATCAACACTTGGCCTAAGCCCATGGCGAATAAAAACAATACGAGTGTGGATTGCACATCACTGGCAGATACGGCGAATTCTGTCGCCATAGTTGGCATTGAAGGTAAATAAATATCGATGGCTAATGGGCTGAGCAGCACCATAGACATCAGGATAGGTAACAGATTGCGCCGCATAAATAATCTCAGTTGATCAGGGAAAGGTATTTCAGTGGGCGCTATTTTAATTAACTCAAGGTATGAACAGAAATGGTATAATTTCCAAAGTAAATTTCCTCTGAGGAATATCTGTGAATATCGACAACTTAGCCAGAATCGATTTGAACTTGCTGGTCATACTCAAGGTGCTGCTAGAGGAGCAGAGTGTCACTCGCGCCGCCAGCCGATTACATATAAGTCAGTCAGCCCTCAGTAAGAGCTTAAATCGACTCAGAGAAACCTTAGATGATCCCCTATTTCAGCGCACGGCGCATGGCTTAAAACCCACCGCGCACGCCCTCATTCTTGGGCAAAAACTGCCGAATATATTGCAAGACTTGTATCAACTCACTCAGCCTCCGACCTTTAATCCTGCCAGTAGCAATCGACAATTTTCTTTTGCCATGGTGGAAAGCGCCTATGAAACCTTAATCCCATATTTTATCGGCCCTATGCTGACCACGGCACCCAACGTAAAACTCGACTCCTATGTCTGGACCGAAAAATCGATGCAGGATTTGCAGCAAGGGCAAATCGACTTTGGCATTTCAGGGCGGGATTTGCATCCACTGTCAGATTTTCAAGTAGATCGCCTGCCCGAAGGGATTGCCTATCAAACATTATTTACCGATCAACAAGTCTGCTTAGTGCGAGAGGATCACCCGCTGATGGCGGCGCTCACCTCAGAACAATGGAATTTACCCCTTTACCTCGATATGGCCCATGTGCAGGTTCGTTGTGAAGGTAGTGATTGGTGGGCACTGGATTACTTTCTTGCCGATCTTGGGCATAGACGCCGGATCAGCACGACTGTACCCGACTTTTATGGTGCAGCCAGCGTTTGCGCCCACAGCAATTTAATCTTCACTCTGCCTTCAAGCTTTGCCCGTCACGCCTGCCAACTTTATCCGCTCAAACAACTGCCACTGCCTTTCGAATTTATGCCAATGGCCTATGTGTTGTTATGGCATCAAAGAAATGATGAAGATCAAGGGCATAAATGGATTAGAGAAACCATTTGTCAAAGTGTGGCTAAGTTATTCAATCCCACAGAAATGCTTTAACACGACAAAAACGGTCAGTAAAAAGCCCGACAAAGCAAAGGCTTTATCGGGCTAATATCGAGGCACGCTATTAAGAATAGCGATTACAGAATAAATGTCGCGACTTGCGCATTCAGGTCATTAGCGCGAGCTTTTAACCCTCTCGCCTGTGCCAAATCTGCCATGGCCGACGCGGTAATCTCATCGGTCACATCTTTAATCGCAACCGTATTCTGGGTTATTTCACCCGTCACTTGAGTCTGTTCTTCCGCTGCGGTAGCAATTTGGCCTGCCATATCTGAAATCACGTTGACCGCTTGTGTGATCTCTTCAAGGGCTTTCGCCGCGGCATTTGCATCTTCTACGCTATGACCCGCTAATACTTGGCTGCTTTCCATCAAGCTGACTGCTCGAGCGGTAGTGCGTTGTAGCGTTTCAATCGTGGTATGTACTTCCTGAGTCGAATCTTGTGTACGACGTGACAGTACTCGAACTTCATCGGCAACGACCGCAAAACCACGGCCTTGCTCGCCAGCACGAGCCGCTTCAATGGCTGCGTTAAGCGCTAAAAGGTTAGTTTGCTCTGCGATCCCTTGAATTGTCGCCAGAATACTCGAGATAGACTTAGCGTGACGACTTAAATCGCCAATAACATCCGTTGCTTGAGTCACTTCATCGGCGAGTGAATTAATCGAGTTACGAGTTTTATTCACTAACTCTTTACCCTGTAAACTGCTCGCTGCAGACTGTTGAGCCGCTGTTGCCGTGTTCTCAGCATTGGCTGCAATCTCATTAGTCGCACTCGCCATTTCAGTTACCGCAGTCGCGACCATAGCGACTTCTTGCTGCTGACGTTGTAACTCCGCAACTGAAGTTTGCGTGGTGGCAAGACTACGTTCAGCATCGGCATCTAACTCATTCGCTAATTGGCGAATATGGCTGATCAGCTGATGTTGACTGCCCACAAAGCGGTTAAAGCTGTCGGCAAGCACGCCCACTTCATCTTGAGTGTCGACAGAAATACGCTGAGTTAAATCACCGTTACCATCGGCGATACGCGCCAGTGCCTGCGATACTCGGCTCAATGGGCCCAGTAACATGCCAACTAACCAAGAAATAGCTAACACACTCAAGAGCAATACAAGTGCCGATAGCCCCAGTTGGGTGAGTAACAGGCTCGAGAGTGGCGCTTCTAGCGTTTCCTTATCAAGCACTAACACTAATTCCCAATCTGTATTAGGGATATCAACGCTCCAGACTAATTTGTCACGTCCTTCATTTTCAAAATACATAGGCAACAGAGTGCCCGCTGCACGGCTCTGTTCTGGTAAGTTGCGATTAAGCTCGTTGTCGATTTCACCTATAGGTTTCATCGTCTTAGCTTGATCTTTATAAGCGATCACTGTGCCGTCTTTGTGCATCATGATGGCATAACCGTTTGCCGGTAACTTCATCCGATTAACACCGTCAACTAGGCTTGCGATAGATAAGTCACCACCCACAACACCTTGTGCGGTAGGCTGCGCCATAGTCACAACCAGAATGTTATAGGCAACATCCACGTAAGGTTTTGTCAAAATAAGACCGCGCTCACTGATGGCTTGTTGATACCAAGGGCGGCTGCGAGGATCATAGCCCGTACGATCAATACTCGGATCAGAATCCAACATTTGCCCTGCTTGAGAGCCGAAATAGGTCAGCTGAAAACGGCCCGATGCCTGTGCTTGTTGAAGTGTATTGAGGCTGTCACCTTCAACTTTGTTCGCCAGGGCTCCCATAATATCTTGGCGGCCAGCCAACCATTCTTGGATCCGCTCAGCCTGCTGTTCACCTAAGCGCTGCACTTGTTCTAGGCTGTTTTGTAACAGCTGGGATTTTTGGCTGGAATAACTTTGCCATGACAACAAACCAATCACGAGTGAAAGGGCTGCCACGACAGAGAACAGAATTTTTTGCTTGAGCGAATATGAGTTCATGTTGGCGTCTAATTAATTAACAAAGCAGTGAAACAAGAGGGTGTTTGAGCGGGTCGAACGAACATTTACAACCAATATAATAAGGCGGCTAACTGAGTTAAAACTGCAGTTAAATTTGAGCTGAATTTTCTCATATTCTGTACAGTTAGCAAAGAAATTGCTCAGATTTACATCAAAAAGATTTTAGCAAACACATATAATTAACCAACCGTTATTCGAGCAACAACATATAGATAGGCATGCAATTACATATCAAAGTAATGCGCAACACCAAAATGGCCTCCGAAGTAAAATAAAGTAAATTAATCAAGATTAACGTGACCTAGACGCACTCGCTATTGCACACTAAATGTCCACTGCCTATCGAGGAGTTCTTATGATTTTTCAACAGTTCCAACAGAGCCCACTGCAGACCCGAATTTCTGGCCCACGGGCTTGGTTAGCGATGGCAATTAGCATTAGCCTAATTTGTTTATCACTATTTTTATTGCCCTTCGTGCTCTTATTTGGCGCGATTGCGCTCGGTTGTTTAGTCCTATTTAGCCGTTTTTATATGGCACGTCAGTTGGCTAAATTTAATCAGGCTCAGGCAAACGCAACGCAGCATGCCCACGCGACAGAGGAGCCGCAGAGTCAGGTTTATGGATCTGACACTATTGTTAGGGAATCTAATGCGGCACGCCATCAAGGGCGCACTTTTGAGCATAAAGAGGATGAACACTAGTTCAATCGAAGCAAAACTGCGCTCAAGCGAGTAAGGTCTGCGCGCGTTTAAGGCTATGAATTTCGGCGGGATCTTGGGTTACCTCAAGCACATTTTCAATCTGTAATACCAGTGAACGCCACAGAGGCTCGATAATATCCGCCTCTTTTTTATTGGCATTTTGCCGTGCCAGCTTAAGTAAAGCCGCAGATCCAACGACATCAATTCGCCCTAAGATACCGTCGGCCAGTGCCATACTCAGCTCAATCATCGCAGGCACACTGTGGCTATATTTGATCACTTGGCGCAAATAATCCTCAGCTTGAGTCAAATCACTGCCAAAGGCATTGTCATCATTGAGCATATGCTGCGCCCGCGTGAGCATAGCATCGAGTTGTCCTTGCTCGGCAGCTTCGGCCATCCAATGCTCACTGGCAATCATATCTCGAGTACAGCCATCTCCATTGGCAAGCATTAATGCTAAATGATACTGGGCATGGGGATAACCTGCTTGCGCGGCTTTGCTTATAAAATGATAGGCTTGAGTTAAGTTCTTTTGCTGGTAATGCAACACACCTAGATTCGCCATCGCTTCAGTTTGCTCGCCATCTGCCGCACCTTGTAAATATTGCTGTGCTAACTTGCTGTCGGGTTGAAACGACTCACTGCCTACAAGATAAAAATATCCCAATAACGCCATCGCATTGACCACACCTGCTGCTGCTGCAGTGGCAATGATCTGTTCACCTTTAGCCACTTCTGGCGCGCCTTGATAACCGTGGATCAGTGCTACGCCATGCTCATGTAAGGCTTCCATGTGCTTAGGTGCCGCAAGGGAAAACCAATAGGCCGCTCGGGCAAAACTGTCAGCTGCGCTAATGTGAGAAATGGTATTTAGAGGTGAAACTGTGGATAAATCTTGGCTTGATATAGCTTCGGCTTCTGCCGCAAGTTCTTGCTCTTTGAGCAGTTCTTGTTCTTTCAGTATCAAAGCCTTGGTCTTAAACGATATCCCAACCAAATACTGCGCTTGCGGGTCATCTTCCATCACAGCGCGGTAGCACAAATCCCTCACCGTCATAGCGTCAGTCGCTTCATAACAGTAGGCAGGGGCAACTCGACCTTTAACCTTAGGATACAAGTGCTCGACTAAAGTCAGGACATCTTTAATGGATTTTTGCGCTAGCGCGAGTAATTGTTCCTGGGTGAGATGGTATTTCTCAGGATGAGCACCGCGGTTACCGTCGGCACGCAATCGATGCAGGGCACGAGTGGTCTTCACATCAATCACGCGCCGCTGATTTAGCTGTTCGATCCTATCGTATAAATTCGGACTCGAAAACGCGATTTGCTTATCTTGCCCCAGTAACTCTGTAAGTTTATGGGTAAAACTGCGAATGTGTAGCAGCGACTGTGTCGGCACATCCTGCACATAGCTTTTCGCCTTGAGGTAATCATCACTCAAGGAGACCGAAAAATCGTGGATAAACTCACTATCCTTAATGACTGTTTTCGTCCCCATGAGTGATTCCCTACAGGCTGAATTGATGTTGCACTATTCGACGCTTGGTTTTTTCGACACCATATATAAGCGGAACAAAGCGACGTTAACGAATAATCCAATAAAAGACATAAAAGTATCCGCTAACATTTGCACAGGTAATCCGCCCATGGATGCTAACCCAGAAAGCTGGCTACCTATGACGGAGAGTGGTAAATATAACATCAATAATGCAATGGTTTTCAGTACGATAGGGCCACTAAAACTAAAACTACCCTTAATCGCTTCTAGCGGTGTTAAGCGCTCAACCACAACCATAAAGTTAACATAGGCTAAACGCGCAAAGAGATAGAAGCTAATTACCAATCCTACCAGCCACACTGGACCGAAGGCGGCAAACAGCATCACTGGTGCTAAAATCGCTAGACCAGAAAACACCCCAGCCAATAATAATGGTGGAACAAACGGTAAACTCGCCTTCAACACCACTCCCGCTGAAGGACTATGCCCTTGTGAGCGCAGTTCTAAAAACAGAGTCAAAGCGGCAATTAATACCGAAAAAGTAAGTAGTAACAGCATCATGGCGATCATATGCGGAGCGCCAAACTGTGGGTTTTCTAGATCAACTTTACTCATCTCTATACCAAGCCATAACTGGATCCCCACTTGGATCAAGAGTAATGGGATCGTCAGCATAGCGAGTTGCGCCAGATGATTACGGAAGAAGTTATAGGCTTCTGACAAAATTGCGGATAGTGACATGCGACTTTCCAAATAATTGAAATGAATTAACACTTAGAATTGCCGCTAAGGATACCGAAAATCCCTTGGCAATGCACAGTAGAAATCACCAGTGTGAACCGTAAATCACAGAAAACTACTGCAACAAAAGTGACAAACCCGCTAAACTGTCCAGCGAACTCGTGCGCAAACCATCAAAGGACGCTTCCATATGAAACACACTCTGACCTTCTCTATCCTCCTCAGCACTTGTATTTTAGCGGCGCCCGCCAGTGCAGGCTGGTTAGATAACTTGGCAGGAACTCAAGCCAAAACTGAAAAAGCGACCACTACAGCAGCGGCAACTCAGTCGAATGATTTAGTTGGCAGCGTCATGTCACAATTGGGTTTAAACCAAACTCAAGCCGAAGGTGGCTTAGGCAGTTTATTAGGCTTAGCGCAATCAAGCCTAGGAACAACCGACTACTCAAAACTGGCTGCCAGCATTCCTAATGCCGATAGTTTGCTCGCCGCTGCGCCTAAATTGGACTCAAAATCGGGTGTTTCTGGCTTATTATCCAAAGCGGGTGATTTAGGTTCATCACTGCAAGGCAGTGCTATGGTTTTAGACGCCTTTGAAAAATTGGGCATTTCTAAAGATCTAGCAATGCCAATGATCAACATAGCTAAGTCTTACTTAGATACCAATGGCACTGAAGGCACCTCAGACTTACTGGTGAAAGGTCTGAACTCGCTACTGTAATTCAGTCTTACCTCACCCTAAGCAATACAAGGTTTAGGGTGAACTTTCACTTCCCAATCGACTCTACTTTATATTCCCTCCAGCATGAGAACCGCCAAATATGATTGCGAAATTAAGACGATTTTTTGAAGCTCATACTCAAGCAGTCTCCCCTGAAGACAAGGCACATCAACTTAAACTGGCCGCAGCGAGTATGTTACTTGAAGTCGTATTTGCCGATGAGACCTTAACGGCAGAGGAAGAAGCCTTATTACCTAAGCTGCTAACCGATACCTTATCAATGTCAGAAGTAGACGCTAAGATACTGATTGATGAAGCTAAAAGCGTACAAGGCAGCGCGACCTCACTCTTTGAATTCACCTCAGCCATTAACGCTGAATTTAGCCTAGCGCAAAAGCAGCAATTGCTGCTCGCAATGTGGCAACTGGCCTACGCCGATGGCCAGCTATCCCAATATGAAGACCAGATCATTCGACGCACCGCCGATTTGTTGCACCTCAAACACAGCGAGTTGATCCAAATGCGTAATCTTGCCATAGCTGCAACCCAACAAACTGGCTAGCCACATCCACTATTCAATCAAAGTGCAAATCAACAAAAGCCCATAAAAAAGCGTGAATGCGAAACACCCGTTCCCCATTAACGCGATTGCTTTCTTAAGACTAAATTGATATCGCTCTTTGGCTAAAAATATTTTTACTGCCGCCCTACTCACCAAAAAACTAAGCGAAACAAAATTCTAAGCTAACGCTTTACCGATTTCATATCCCGAACCGTGTAATTCAGTCAACTTAGTCCTTAGCCCGCCCATCTCCATCTTCAATCCTTTCTTAGTCGCTAATTGAGATAACCAACTGGTTTTCTCCTCATCCTCAATCGTATCCCACTCATCTAGAACTTTGTAAGATAAGCATAATAACGCAGCAAGTTTTGAAAATGGGTTTGAATCCTTAGGGTGGTCTTGATACAAAATGCCTTGCACTAACGCTGGTGTAAACTTCCAATTTTTCGCTAGTAATGCGCCAATATCCGGGGAATCATATCCGAGTAACTCGCGCTCAAACTGATGCTTATCTTTACCCTGCGCCACAGCTTCGGCAATTTTCGCCGCATCTTCAGGCGATACTGCCGCAATCAATAAATCGCCAATACGATGTAAGATACCGCAAGTAAAAGCTTCTTCTGGGACAGCACCACAACGCTTTGCCATTTCTTGACTATAAAGCGCAATCTCAAAGGTTTGCCCCCAAAACTGGGCTAAATCTATTCCTTCACACTTAGGGACTGCACCAATCACCGCCGATGCGAGCACTAAGGTTCGTAAGGTTTGCATCCCAAGACGCACAACAGCTTCATCGTAAGCGTCCATTTTAGGACGTATTGACGCCTTATAGATTTCGGCCAAGCATCCTGGCTAGATGTCTTTCATGATCTGCACCAGTCCTGGTGGGATTTTCCACTGGCGGTTATCATCGCTGACCACCATCACTGATTTCTTGTTGATTTTGATAACCACCCCGAACACTTGGCCTTCTTTGGCCTTGAAGTGGACTTTTTGGCCTAAACGTAGCTGGCTTAGAACATTGATGTCGTTTTGCAAACGTA
>NZ_JAKKRK010000036.1:0-55585 GCF_025654545.1 Shewanella sp. SM20
GATGGTTCAATGCCTGTTGTGGCTAGTTGGTTTACACGCACAGCAACAGGGCTGGGATAAGCATTTTCAGGCCAATACCATTGGGCATCGAACGGTACTCTCAACGATTCGCTTGGGATTGGAGGTACTCAGGCGGCCTGATTATCAAATCACGGAGAAAGAATTGCTGGCGGCCTGGGTATTATTCGCCAATCAGTTGCTCAAATATGGCTATGCTATGGCTGATTTATGAGGGGATCCTTCAGCACTGAGTGTTTGAGTTGGGAAATAGAAATGCAGGCTAGTGCCGCCGTCTGGATAAAATGTCTGTTCAATGCTCTGCGGTAAATTAATCGCAACGCGCAAATGAAGCACCCAAGGGCGAAGTGGCGCTAAGGGTTGGAAATGGCTAAAGCCTAAGTGCGCGAGTTCAGTTTCGAAACGTTTAAAGCTGCGCATTTCTAATAAATTTGCCCGATATCGCAAGCTGAGCACCATAAGCAAGTAAAGGAAGGTCAGATTAATCTAACGGAGGCATTTTTGCACCTGTGTTGGTTGTACGCATTTGCCTTGGGCTGGATTGAACAGTCTGTGGTGTTGGCTAGTTTGCGAGGGTATTTAAAGCCTGTGTATTCGGTTCATGCTGATTTGTCGGCCTAGGCACGAACTGAATTTACGCCAACATCAGTTAAGATGCTTCGAGGAGGATTAACTTTTACGTTTTGTATTGGGATAAATAGGTCCTATCTGGCAATAAAAAGTCACCAAGGACAAGGTACATCCTTGGTGACTTTCTGTTGTTTACTCTGTATTTTTACACTCGCTCAAACACTCAGTTAACGCGCTAACGTTAACATGCTGAATTTAAAGAGTTAAACCTAAAATTCTGAATTTAAAGTACTAAACCTAAAGCACTTTGAACCTTATTGCCGTGCCGCCACTGCTGGCGAGTGCGAGGTTTAGGCTATCTTTAGCACTCACCTCTTTTGTTTCTATCACATAATCATAGGGGTTGGTTTTCCAATCGGCTTTTGCGCCATCGCGGTAAATTTGTGCTTGATAACGTTTATTCGGGGAGAGGAAATCCAGTTTGACCGTGACCTTGCGTGCGGTTTCATCCGTGAGTGCGCCTAAGTACCAATCACCTTGATCCTTCGCTTGGCGAGCAAAGACCACATAGTCACCGACTTCACCGGCCAGCGCGACACTTTGATACCAATCTGTGGGCACATCGCGGATAAATTGGAAGGCATCTAAGTGCTTTTCATAATTGCGCGGCAGATCCGCTGCCATTTGGATTGGGCTATAGAGCACAACGTACAAGGCGAGCTGTTTGGTCAATGTGGTTTGCACACGATTTTCAGCATCCAACCCCTTGGGCGCTAAGTCAAAAATTCCCGGGGTAAAGTCCATTGGACCCGCAAGCATGCGGGTAAAGGGTAACATGGCCGTGTGTTCAGGGCTGTTTGGTGGGCTACCCCAAGCATTATACTCTTGGCCGCGGGCACCTTCGCGGGAGATCCAGTTCGGATAGGTTCGGCGCAGGCCTGTGTCTTTAATCGGCTCGTGGGTATTGATACTGATATGGTGTTTCGCTGCTTCAGTGACATTGTGCAAATACTCACCGACCATAAACTGGCCGTCGTGCCACTCGTGACGGGTAATGCCTTTGTCATCGATGCGCTTGATTTGGCCACCATCGGCGACATAGCCTGTCTTGACTTGAGTAACACCGTGCTGCTCATACAGGGCGAAGGCATCTGCCATTTGCTCGCGATAATGCGTGACTGAACCCGCTGTTTCATGGTGGCCGATTAAACGTACATTTTGTTTTGCTCCGTATGCTGTGATGGCGGGCAGATCGAAATCAGCATAGGCCTTAGTAAAGCTAAATTGGTCGCCGTTGTGGAACCAGTCGCCATCCCAACCTTCATTCCAACCTTCTACCAGTACGCCATCAAACTGATATTTAGCGGCAAAATCCATATAACGCTTTGTTTCACTGGTGGTGGCGCCGTGGGTTGGGCCCGAGCCCCAGGTATTTTCGTTTAAGTGCATTCCCCACCAAATACCGACGTATTTCCCTGGTTTTACCCAAGTAACATCGCCGAGTTTATTGGGTTCATTGAGGTTTAGGATGAGGTGCGAATTGAGCAACCCAGTTGCTTTGTCGGCAATTTGAATGGTGCGCCACGGCGTATAAAAACCCACTTGGGTTTTGACGCGAATACCGTCGGACCAAGGCGTGAGATCGGCCTTAAGTTTGCCATCGCGCTGTTGATCTAAGGTCATGGCGGCAAAGTCCACCAAGGCGGCTTCGTGGATACTTAAGTGCGTACCGTCTGCGAGTTTAAAGGTGAATGGGGTATGGGCTCTATCGACGTCTTTAAGCGCTGTGGTGCGATATAAATATTCGTAGCGATTCCAGCCGCGGGCAGGGATCCACCATGCTGTGGCTTTATCGCTCTTGCCGACATTGAACTCGGTTAACTCGTCAGTGATGGATAGCGGCGAATTGGCGGGCAGGGCTGCTTGTTGGGCTAAGTGATAGCGAAAGCCAATCCCATCGTCAAAGGCTTTAAATTCGATTTCGAGTTGCACCTTGCCATTACTTAATACAGCAGTCAGTTGATTGTGTTGATCGCGGATCCATTCCTGTTCGCCCCAAGGTTGTTGCCACTTTTCATCGGCACTTTGTTTATCGCTGCTTTTTATCTGTAATCCTTGACCGAGTTCGCCAAGGGATTGAAAAACTAAGCCTAAGCGGCTCGGTTCTATGACTGTCTTGCCGTGAAAATCGATTTTATATTCGGGGCGGCCAGTATCATCACTCAAGCTGATTTGAATTTGTTGGTTGGGTGAGCTGACGATAACGGTTTTGGCAAATACGTTGGCACTAAAAAGACTCGTGACCGCAAGGGCGATAGCTGTAGGGCTTAATAGCGCTTGCGATAGCTTTTGTCGCGATGAGCACTGGCGAGTGTGGCTGTTTGTTAAGTGGCAGTCTGTTACGTGACGGGCAGTTAAGTCGCTGCGAGTGAACTGAATAGGGTTGGTCTTGATGAACATTCCTTGATCCTTGTTTTTATAATGAATGTGACTCACAGCATACTAGTGGCGATGGCTTTTTAACCGCAACGGCCTGCATACGTATTCACCACATTAAGGCGTGGCGTGACAGACGTGACGAGAAGCATTGCGAGGGCACGAACAAAAGATGTGGTTTGCTTTTGACTCGGGTAAACTGCGCGCTTTCTTTTTGCTTAAAAATGCAATTTAGCGTGGGATTTACAGTGGGATTTACAGTATTTGGAGCCGCAGTAGTAAGGTCAAACCGTGAAAATTAGCCAACGTTTACAACAGATAAACAGCATGATCACAGGTTATTACGATCATATTTGGGATTGCTGCTGCGATCATGGTTTGCTTGGTATGCTGTTGCTAGAAAGGAGCGCTGCCCGCCACGTACATTTTGTTGATTGTGTCCCTTCGCTAATGCAGGCGCTTGAACTGCGTTTACAACGTTTCTTTCCCGCTGACATATCAGGCCTTAATCCACACTTAGATCCAAACTTAAACCCAGACATAGACCCCAATTTAAGTCGTCATAGTCAGTGGCAAGTGCATTGCCTTGATGTCGCGACTTTACCGCTCGCGCAAACCAGTGACAATGATAAACAGTTGATTATCATCGCTGGCGTGGGTGGTGAATTGCTGGTGGAATTAGTGCGGGCAATTCTAGCCAAACACCCACTGCGGCCCCTCGAATTTATTTTGTGTCCCGTGCATCATAATTACTATGTCAGGCAATCACTTTCGGCCTTAGGGCTAGGGCTTAAGTCGGAACACTTATTGGAAGAGAATCAACGTTTCTACGAAATCCTCCATGTCAGTACAATCGCTGCTCCAAATGGTCTATCTATCACTGCTACGGGGTCGTTAATGTGGCAGACATTAGATGAAGCAAACCTGCCGCGAGCACAACGCTACCTGTCGCAGCTGATTGGCCATTACCAACGCATGCCGGCGCACAAGCAAACTCCTGAAATTATTCACGCCTATCAGCAGCAATTGGCCCAGCTCTTGAGTGAGTATGAGTGAGCTTGAATGTTCTTGAGCATTTTTGCCGCTTGGGGATTACGCTGAGAACTAAGATGAGAACCAAAGATGAGGATCAGGCGAAAGAGATGATGCATCGCGATCTCGTTGTTAATATTATGGGCAAAACGATTTTAGCATAAACCGTTAACAATCAATCTTGTAATCGTTAAAATCTATTAATCACTCGGACTGGACTGAGTGTGATTATTGCCTCTGTGGCAGTTTTTGATCTGCATTTGGTGCATTTTCGTTTATGCTGCGACTCCTTTTCGGCAAATGGCTACGACGATGCGTTTATTGAGAACCACCCAAGATCCTGCGGTTAACCTACAGACGGCCCGCGTTTTTTATCGCAGAGCTGCCCGCGCGATAGTGTTATCGGGTGAAGATATTTTGCTACTTTATACCCAAAAATACCGCGACTATAGCTTACCCGGCGGCGGAATTGACGATGGCGAGAGTCTTGAAGATGGACTGATCCGCGAGCTACAGGAAGAAACCGGTGCCTTAGACATTCAAGTGTTAGCGCCCTTTGGTCGCTATGAAGAGTTTCGACCTTGGTACCGTGAGGGGGCGAACGCGGTGCACATGGAGTCATTCTGTTATGTGTGCCGTATCGACACCACCTTGGGCGAGCGTGGTTTAGGTGAGACTCGATTAGAAGCCCACGAGATTAAAAATGGCATGCGACCTCAATGGCTCAATATTCATCAAGCAATCGCCCATAATGAAGATATTCAGCGTAATCATCCCCATAAAGGCCAATCAATAGAGCGTGAAACTTTTTTGCTAAAAAAGATAGTGTTGGAATTTTTTTAAGTTTTATCATTTTAAATCATAACTTTAAACTATGATTTTATTTCATGTCAAACTTAGTTTTCTTGGTTTATTGGCGATTGAACGCCGTTATTTTAACCTGATTTTTTAAGTGGATGTGCTTCGAGTCTGTGCCTGACTCAGTGGATGTTTAAGACAATTTCTCATTCTTTTGCCGCAGCAAGGAAGACAATGCAGATTATTTTATTGACCCACGAACGTGAGTTAACTCGCAAAACGAATACTGGCCAACTTGCGTTAGCCGCATTCCCTGAAGAGGTGAAAAGCATCATCTGGTCGAGAACGGCACCTGATAACGATTTAGTGGCAATGCTCGCATCCCAGCAAGCCAAGCTGTTGTTTCCTGCAAGTGATACTGAGTTTGCTATGCCCACTGATATTAACCCCTTAGAGACGAATTTAGCTGAGCCAGCGCTCTCGAACGCACAAGCCTTGTTAGTGCCTGCGCAATCTACAGTCATAGCAGCACAACGAATGCCGAACCAAGTGGTGATTTTAGATGCGACTTGGCAGGAGGCGCGTAAGATGCTGCGCCAGAGCCCCTATCTTAAAACGGCTGCACGAGTCAGTTTGCCGCCACTTATGCCTGAATCCGCCTTTATATTGCGGCGTAATCAGCAAGAAGGGGGCTTGTGTACCGCAGAATGTATTATTGCGCTTTGGCGGCACTGTGGCAGAGCAGAACAAGCGACGGTATTAGCGTCGCTGTTTACTGAATTGAATAGCCGTACTTGATTGCGATGTTCGAGAGAACGTTTGAGGAAGTGCATGAATAGATAATTAACGACTTTTAGCTTTGACCCATAGATAAATCACCATCTGTTAAGTCATAGTCATTTAAATCAGAGCCAGTTAAATCACCATCAGTTAAATCATAATCATTTAAATAACAGTCAGATATATACACAGAAAGTGGCTCATGGCACCGCCGAGCACAAATAAATGCCAAATGGCATGGTTGAATGGAATGCGTTTACCGACGTAGAACACCACTCCTAAGGTGTAAAATAACCCGCCTAAGATTAATAGATTAAAGCCTACCTCTGACATCGCCGCCGTTAAATCGCCCATCACAGTGACACATAGCCAACCCATAGCGAGATACAAGACTAAGCTTAACTTTTTGAATTTGTGAATAAACAGTGTCTTAAATAGGATCCCACCAATTGCAAGCGACCAAATGGCCGTTAAAATCACTATCGACTGCGTGCCTTGTAAGCTTATCAGCATCAAAGGTGTGTAAGTCCCTGCAATTAAACAGTAAATAGCGCAGTGATCGGCGATCTTCAGTTTATGTTTCCAGCCTGAATGGCTAACGCTGTGATATAACGTCGAGCATAGGAAAAGCACTATGATGCTCGCACCATAAATGGTTACGCCCGTAAGTTGAATTGGCGTTAGGTGATCTTGACCTTTAAGCAGCATGAGGACCAATGCCACAATCCCCGCAATGACACCTAGGCCATGGGATACACTGTTAGCGATCTCTTCTTTGATACTATATGGTCCAGATTTTACCAGGTTTTTAACTGTGTTTGGCTGTTCGGTAACACTTTGACTCGACATGGTAGATACACACTCGTAAACGATAATGACTGAGTCTATCAGTTAGAAAAATAAATCACCATATTTAAGCGTACACTTGTAAGCTTAAATTTATGGTTGGCTTCTATTTTTCATCTTTTAGATTTTTAACGCCGTCTTGCACTCCCATCAGTGCATCGCATTGATGATGCTACTCGCTTCAAGACGTGAGATTTAACATTCAATTTAGCGCGATTGTGATCTCAATTCCCAGCCTTATTTGTCTCAATTGACAAGTGTCTTATCAAGCATTGGCGTAAGCACTGCGCTTGTCGCGTGTTGTATTCGCGTTGAACTTTACCCTGTTTGCCTCCTCTAATCTGCGTTGGGCACTCGCAAGTAAATGCAATCATTGGATAATTTGCTTTCAATATTCAGCAACTCGATATTGGATTGATATTGGATTTGAGTGTAATCGTTCCACGTTAAGCATCATTGAAATCAATGGATACTATACAAAACCTAAGGATGGATTTTGCCTTTTCAACATCAACCCAAGGCCGCGCATTTATTGACAGCATCTCCTACAGCGATAGCGATTGGAGATGATGTCGATAGTGCTTTGCTGATTTCGGTCACATCGCCAGAAGGTGAGACTTTTATCGCCTTTGATCATCAGCTCGGTGAACTGGATGCTGCTCAAACGCCTGTTTTTACCACTAATGCGGAGCCATTAGCGTTCAATAGCGGTGCAGGCTTTTTAGTCACTGAGCATGACACCCAAGCTATAGACCAAGAGCAAGCCCAAGATTTGGTACTGCAAGAAATCCGTGCTGAAAATCAAGATCAAGATAAATTGGTTTCTGAATCTGAATCTGAATCTGAATCCAAACCTGAACTGTCTAGGACGATACAAACTAGTGCTCAGGGATTGGGTACGGGATCAGTTTTGCGTGCTCGTCAGCCGTATATCAAAGAATTAAGTCTGTTATTTTTTGTGTTCTTAGTGCATGCGTGTTTATTTTTACTTATCTGCATGTTGTGGCGCCCGCAGTTAAATCCCTTTGGATTGAAGGAAATAGAAAGCCGTGGTCCTAAAGTGACAGCGATCAAGGCTTACTTTATTTATGCTCCCGCGGTAGAGAAAGCCGAAACCTCGGAGTCCAAAACTGAGATCAAGGCCGAGGATAAGACTGAAGCGACAAGTTCTGTTACGCCTACAATTGTTCCCACACCTCAAACTCAAGTGAAGCCTCTGCCAATACTTGAAAAGGTCATGCCTGAAACAATAGCACCCGAAAAGGCCGTCTCTGAAAAAGTAGAGTCGGAAAAAGTGAACCCAGATACGGTTAAACCGAACATCACTCAATCGAGCCAATCTCAATCAAAGAAAACTCAATCAATTGCCCCAAGTGATGAACAACCCACTGAAACGATGGCAACAAAACCAACGAATACGTTGGATACCTCAGAATTAAAGCCGCAGCTTGGCGCTAAGAGCTCGCCTGCAGCAGAAGGTGAGAGCACAATAGCGACAAGCTCAAGCATGAGTTTATTCACGCAGCAATATTTTGAACGTCAGCGCGAGCAAGCGCTCGATGATCTCGTCATTGAACAGGCCGATAAGTTCACCCGGAAATCGAATATGAGTGAAATGAGCCCAGAGATGGAGGTGCTATTTGTCCCTAATGCTGATGATTTCGGTGGCACAACGAGTCTAGATTTACCCTTAGACCCAAATCGTATTGTGCGTAAAGGGGATACTTGTTATCGCGTGGTACAAGTCGGCACTCAAGTTAATCCTTACGCCGAAAATTTAGGCTTCTCATTTGACTGCAGTGGCAAAAAAATCAATCAAGCTATTGATGATGCCATTCAATCTCAATTAAATAAAATGATGCTCAAACCCCATAAATAGTGACTTTCTTTTATGATCTATTTTCATGCTAGTTATAACTTTTTAGTTTTATTTAATTTAATCAATTAAAAACAATGAATTATGAATCTTTATTTTGGATTGGTAGTTAAGGTTTTTAATTGCTTTTTTCCTTGTTTGTTGCTGCCGCTTCTGTCTATACTGCGCACTCATCTTGTCGGAGTGCCTCTTGGCTGAGACCGTTTATTCGGGATCCGTTGAACCTGATCAGGTTAAAACCTGCGAAGGAAACAAGCGTAATAACACATATTAAATCGCCAAAATAGACGGCTTGAACACCTGTTAACTCAGCAGTGTTTTAAGCCTTAATGTTGAGATTTAATTGTTATTGAGCAGGGTAACTCAATTTTTGAAGCCAGTGTTGGCCACAAAAATTGATTGCCATGCCCAGCTATCAACAACTCAATTCTCCAGACAAGCAACTCCATTTTTTAACGTGAGATTGCTTATGTCCAGTTCAAACCCAGCTGTAGCTGCCAATGCTATAGAAATCACAGCGCCAGAATCGACAATCCCTAATAAATCGACAGTGGCTAATAAATCGGCTGAGTCTAGTCAATCAATCGTGCCTAAGGCGCCGAGTCGCCGCGAAACCCGTGCGCAGGCCCAAGCCTTTATTGATACGTTAGCGCCACTGCAACATCCTAATTCACAAAAGATTTACCTCGAAGGCTCTAGTGCCGATATTCGCGTTGGCATGCGACAAATTATGCAGACGGATACGCTGGTGGGCGGTACAGATGATGCGCCTATCATGGAAAAAAATCCGCCAATCCGCGTGTATGATTGCGCCGGACCTTATTCCGATCCTGAGGCCGACATCAATGTGCGCCTCGGCCTTGGTAAATTAAGACAAAACTGGATCCTAGCCCGCAACGATACAGAGCAATTACCCTGCGCTACATCGGATTTTACCCAACAAAGGCTCGCCGATGACGGTTTAGACCATCTGCGTTTTGAGGCAGGTTCGAGTGCGATTGTCCGCCCACGCAGAGCGCTGCAGGGCAAACGCGTCAGTCAATTACACTATGCCCGTCAAGGGATTATCACTCCCGAAATGGAATATGTGGCGATCCGTGAGAATATGGCACTTGCGCAAGTACAGGATGAAATCCTCAATCGTAAAGCCAAGGGCGAAGCCTTTGGTGCCTTAGTTGGTGAACCGATTACCGCCGAATTTGTCCGCGCCGAAGTTGCCCGTGGCCGCGCGATAATTCCGCTGAATATTAACCATCCCGAAGCCGAACCTATGATCATCGGGCGTAACTTTCTGGTGAAAGTGAATGCCAATATTGGTAATTCTGCGGTGACCTCTTCCATCGAGGAAGAAGTGGAAAAGCTCGTTTGGTCTACCCGTTGGGGCGCAGATACTGTCATGGATTTATCCACGGGTCGTTATATTCACGAGACCCGTGAGTGGATCATCCGTAACTCACCGGTGCCCATCGGCACTGTGCCGATTTATCAAGCGCTGGAGAAAGTGAACGGCGTGGCAGAGGATTTAACCTGGGAAGTGTTCCGCGATACCTTGATTGAACAATCTGAGCAAGGTGTTGATTACTTTACGATTCATGCTGGTGTACTGCTACGTTATGTGCCGATGACGGCTAAACGCGTTACTGGGATCGTTTCCCGCGGCGGTTCAATCATGGCCAAATGGTGCTTGAGCCATCATAAGGAAAACTTCCTCTACAGCCATTTTCGTGAGATCTGTGAGCTTTGCGTTGCCTACGATGTATCCCTGTCTTTAGGTGATGGTATGCGTCCAGGCTCAATTGCCGACGCCAATGATGCCGCCCAGTTTGCAGAGCTTGAAACCTTAGGTGAGCTAGTCAAAATCGCATGGGAATACGACGTACAAACCATTATCGAAGGGCCGGGACATATCCCGATGCAGCTCATTAAAGAGAACATGGACAAGCAGTTAGCTCACTGCGATGAAGCGCCGTTTTACACGCTTGGCCCGCAAATCACCGATATCGCCCCTGGGTATGATCATTTCACCTCCGGCATAGGCGCGGCCATGATCGCTTGGTACGGCTGCGCTATGTTGTGTTATGTCACGCCAAAAGAACACTTAGGATTACCGAATAAACAAGATGTTAAGCAAGGTTTGATTGCTTATAAGATTGCTGCCCACGCCGCCGATGTGGCCAAAGGTCATCCGAGTGCGCAAATTCGTGACAATGCGCTGGCAAAGGCGCGGTTCGAATTCCGCTGGGAAGATCAATATAATTTAGGACTCGATCCTGAAACCGCGCGTGCTTATCACGATGAATCTTTACCGCAGGAATCCGCTAAAGTCGCGCATTTTTGCTCTATGTGCGGCCCTAAATTTTGTTCGATGAAAATCACCCAAGATGTACGTGCCTATGCCGCTGGCTTAGAGGCGGCACAAGCGAAAGCGGAGCAAGTTGAAGCGGCTGCCCAAGCCATGCAAGTCACAATCAAGACGCCGCAGGAGTTGGAAGCGGCAATGGCGCTAAAATCGGCAGAATTTACCGCCTCGGGCGCCGAGCTTTATCAGGTGATAGACAAGCAGGTAAAAGACAAGCTTGTCGCCGAAGCTGAGGAAGCCTAATTATGCTGGGTATTCATGGGGATAATGCGTCCATGAATACCGCTCGCCCCGCGATTGTTTGGACTATAGCCGGTTCAGACAGTGGCGGTGGTGCCGGTATTCAGGCGGACTTAGCGACAATTCAAGATTTAGGGTGTCACGGTTGCAGCGTGATCACCACAGTGACGGCGCAAAGCTCAGTGGCGGTCACTTTAGTCGAACCCGTATCGGCGGCGATGTTAATGGCGCAGCTGACGACTTTACTTTCCGATTTGCCGCCCAAAGCGATTAAAATCGGTTTACTGGCGGATCAATCTCAAGTCGCATTATTGGCAGATTGGCTGGCGAGTTTTAAAAGCCACTATCCAACCGTGCCTGTGATTGTCGATCCTGTGATGGTCGCCAGTTGTGGCGATGCATTAGCAGTAGATAACTGTCAGGATATAAAAAATACGGCCAAATCAGCCTTAGATTTTAATCCTTTCAAAGGCTTAATCGAACTTATCACGCCCAATGTGCTTGAACTTGGGCGGTTAACTCACAGTGATGTTTCAACGAAAGCACAATTCGCTGCTGCAGCACAGGCTTTATCCCAGAGTTTAGATTGCAGTGTGCTCGCTAAAGGGGGCGATGTGAGTGGTAGCACTGATATTCTTGATGATACTCATGCTAAAACTCACGATAACACTCATGCTCAAACTCAGGCTAACGTTAATGTTAGCACTCTCGATAGCAACGGCTGGGATCATGGGCTTGCTGAGGATTATCTGGTTTGCCATCAAGTACGCGCTAGCTCTGAGCTGCATCAAAATGGGCGTTTCTGGTTGGCAAGCCCGCGGGTTAATACTCGTCATAACCATGGTAGCGGCTGTACTTTGTCATCGGCCATTGCCGCCGTGTTAGCGCAGGGTTTTGTATTGCAAGATGCGGTGGTTGTTGCAAAAGCCTATGTGAGTCAAGGCTTAAGCTCGGCGATTGGTTTAGGGCAAGGTCCAGGGCCGTTGGCCCGCACGGGGTGGCCCAATGACTTGTCCCGCTATGCAAAGATAAGGCTGTGTGATGGTATTGACATTGACCAAGACAGCCATGCTGGTCATGACTTACCCGAAGCGGTTCTGGTGAATACAACCTCGACGCCAGCTCAAAATATTTTATCCCACGGTTTTAAAGTGCTCGATGCCGATCTTGGTGTTTATCCCGTGGTGAGTGATTTAACCATGTTGGAGAGTTTGTTAGTTGCCGGCGTTAAAACCGTGCAGTTACGGATAAAAACCGATTCAAGCGAGTCAACTGCTGCAGTGTTAGCCGAATCTGATTCAGGTAAGTCAGCGCTAGGTAGATGTGAGTCAGGCAAATCTAAGTCAGGCGAACCTGAGTTAATTGGCTCTGAATTAGAGGCAAAAATTCAAACGGCTATTGCCTTAGGCAAGCATTTTAATGCGCAGCTTTTTATCAATGATCACTGGCAGTTAGCGATAAAATACCATGCCTTTGGGGTACATTTAGGCCAAGAAGATCTCGCCGTTACCGACTTAGCGGCCATTCAAGCCGCTGGACTCGCGTTAGGTCTATCCAGCCACAGTTATTTCGAGTTGCTATTGGCGCATCAATACTCGCCATCCTACATAGCGCTTGGGCATATATTCCCAACCACGACGAAGCAAATGCCTTCGGCGCCCCAAGGGCTCGCAAAACTTAAGCACTATGTGGCGTTACTCCAAGACCATTATCCCTTGGTCGCCATTGGCGGCATCGACTTAGATAATCTGGCAAAGGTGAAAGCTACTGGGGTAGTCAATATTGCTGTGGTGCGCGCAATAACGAAAGCTAAGGATCCGTTAGCAGCGTTCGCAGAGCTGAGCCAAGCTTGGGAGCAATGTAGCTTGTCTGATGAACTGGCTGTAAAGCATGAGTTGGATGCAAAGCATGAGTGAAAAACCACCGCTTTCTCACGCAGAGGTTCTTTGCGACGGAACACAAAGCGCTCATACACTCAGTGATGCCAATTTCATCCGTTATTCTCGGCAAGTCTTATTGCCAGAGGTCGGTGAGGCAGGGCAATTGCAATTGGTCGACGCCAGCGTTGTTATTGTAGGGCTTGGCGGCTTAGGGCAATTGGCGGCGCAGTATCTGGCTTGTGCTGGCATTGGCAACTTGACCTTAATCGACATGGATAAGGTTGAAGTTTCGAATCTACCAAGACAATTGCTATTCAACGATGCTGATATTGGACTTAATAAGGCGCGAGTTGCCAAGAAAAAACTTAATCATTTAGCGCCGCAGTGCACTGTTACTGCCTATGAAACAGTATTTAGTGCTGAGACATCAGCTCATCACTTCGCTGAGGTTTTACAATTAAAACAACAGGGTAAAAGAGTACTTGTGCTTGACTGCACAGATAATTTTGCGACTCGCCAATCCATTAATCGCTGCTGTATCGAAGCTGCTTTACCTTTAGTCAGTGCATCAATAGCAGCATTTAGCGGTCAATTGTTTGCAGTCGACCAAATGCGGTTCCCCTCTGGTGGTTGTTATCACTGTATTTTCCCCGCACAGACGAGAGTGTCGCAGAGCTGTAGTACCCAAGGCGTACTCGGGCCGAGCGTGGGCGTGATGGCGTCAATGCAATCTTTGGTGGCCATGCAACTCTTGCTGAGTGTGAATAGCGGTGGTGATGAACCGAAAAATGCCTTGTTGGGGCGTTTTTGGCGCTTTGACGCTAAATCGCTTTCATGGACAGCGGCTGCATTAACGCGGGATCCCCATTGTGACGTGTGTTGTCCCAAAGGGGCTTATCTATCATCAAATAAAGATAGTCTTGAGGTTTGATATGATTTTAATTCACATAAACAATATCCCGCAGTCGTTATCTGAACCAACGTCACTCGAGGCTGTGATCCTCGCACAAAATATTGCCCTCGATTCGGTTGCTATCGTATTGAATGCTGAGGTCGTTCCGCGCAATCGCTGGCAATCTATTCTCTGCCAACATGAAGATAAATTAGAACTTTTTTCAGCAGTGGCGGGAGGCTAATATGTTAACGATTGCCGATGTGGAGTTTGAATCACGGTTATTTACCGGAACGGGAAAATTCAGCAATAGCCAAGTGATGCTTGAGGCGATAACGGCTTCAAAATCGCAGTTAGTGACAGTCGCGATGAAAAGAATTGATTTTAAAATGGGGCTTGATGATTTGCTCATGCCGTTACGTCAAGCGGGTGTACAGCTATTGCCTAACACTTCGGGGGCGAGAAACGCCAAGGAAGCGGTGTTTGCGGCTGAGCTTGCCCGTGAAATGCTGGGAACTCATTGGATTAAGCTCGAAATCCATCCAGACCCTAAGTACCTAATGCCCGATGCGATTGAAACCTTAGATGCGGCCAGAATCCTCTGTGAGAAAGGCTTTATCGTGATGCCCTATGTGCATGCCGATCCTGTGCTCTGTCGCCGCTTGGAAGAGGTGGGCTGCGCTGCGGTTATGCCACTGGCGAGTCCGATTGGCAGTAATCAAGGTTTAGTCACTGAAAGCTTTTTAAAAATCATCATAGAGCAGGCGCGGGTGCCAGTGGTGATCGATGCCGGCATTGGCGCACCTTCGCAGGCTGCGCGGGCAATGGAGCTGGGCGCCGATGCGGTGCTCGTCAACACGGCCATCGCCAGCAGCGCGTCGCCGAAAGTGATGGCCGAGTGCTTTAAGGAGGCGGTGCAATGCGGCAGACGGGCCTTTGAAGCAGGGCTTGGCCGAGTACAAACGGGCGCGGTACAGACCAGTCCTCTGACGGGATTTTTAAATCAATGAGTTTTGTAGCGGAATTTACCAACATCCCACGGGATAAACTGTTACTCGATTTGTATTCTTGCACAGCCCAAGATGTCGAGCGGGCGTTAGTGAGTCCAGCAGGGGATTTACGTTGCTTACTGGCCTTGTTATCACCTGCGGCTGAACCTTATATCGAAACCATGGCACAACATTCAGCGGCGCTTACGCGGCAGAGATTTGGCGCGAATCTGGGCATGTATTTACCGCTATACGTCTCAAATCTGTGCGCTAATGAATGTGATTACTGTGGTTTTAGCATGAGTAACAAACTCAAGCGCAAGACCTTGAATGAGCAGGAGTTGATGGCCGAGATGGTCATTATCAAAGATAGGGGGTTCGATTCTATTTTACTGGTGTCGGGTGAGCATGAAACTAAGGTCGGTATCGATTATTTTAAGCAAATGTTGCCATTGGTAAAGCAGCAATTTAGCCATGTGGCGATGGAGGTCCAACCCATGAGTGAGGACCATTATCGCCAGTTAGTCGCGCTAGGTTTAGATGCTGTGATGATTTATCAGGAGACCTATCAGCCCGAGACTTATGCTCGTCACCATTCCCGAGGTAAAAAAATGGATTTTGCCTATCGTTTAGCAACACCTGACAGAGTTGCGGCGGCGGGGGTCGATAAAATTGGTCTTGGGGTGTTACTGGGGCTGGATGATTGGCGTTTAGATGCGTTAATGATGGGATATCATATTGACTATTTAGAGCGTCGCTATTGGCGCACTCGCTTTAGTATTTCGCTGCCAAGGTTAAGGCCTTGTACTGGCGGGATCACCCCAAAAGTTATGCTATCGGATTTAGGTTTAGTACAAATGATTTGTGCATTTAGACTTTTTAATCATCAGCTTGATATCAGTATGTCGACAAGGGAAAGCCCTGAGCTGAGGGATAATCTTTTGCCACTTGGAATTACTCAAATCAGTGCGGGTAGTTCGACACAACCAGGGGGCTATCAAGCACCCGACAGTCAACTCGATCAATTTGAGATAAGCGATGATCGCAGCGTCGAGCAAGTCATCGAACAGATGCAAAGGCAGGGTTTTAATCCCGTATTTAAGGATTGGGAAGCCAATTGGATCACGGGATAAATAAGACCGTAAATAAATGGTGAGAATGCGGATAAAACCTGTACTTTTGCAGGTGATTGGTCAATAATTGACCCATTAATCACAGCGTGCAGGAATACCGTTATGCAAATCCAATCTGCTTATTCATCCGGTCTGCAAGGCTTGCAAAGTGCTCAATCTGGGCTCACTCAAGCAACAATAGATGTGGCTAAACCTACACCGACTCAAAGTGCGGCTCCGGCTGAATCTACAAGAGATGTTGCGCAGCCTGATAAAACCTCGGCGTTACTTACCGCTAATGAGTCATTAAGACAAGGGGAAGCGTCAACAGAAGTGATTGAAACTGATTCTGAAACGATAGGTTCGATCATTAATATTAAGGTGTAAATATCATGTCGGTTGTGGCGCTATCACCTAAGGTTGGAGCGCCATCCTCTTCATTTTCGGCACATGATAAGATGCTAAGCTCGAATCTAAGCCAGAGTCAAGCTAATAGCACTTATCAAGGAGCCAGCGCTCACACTGCAGGCTCCGCAAAAATTGAAGCGAGTGGTGTCCATGAACTACAGGTAACTGGAACTTCATTTGCTCCAGTTCAAGCCACGCCTATTACTTCATTAGCTGCTAACGTTTCCCAATATCTCCACTCATCACCGAATGTGTCTTTTGCTGCTTCTAGTGCTGTTTCATCAACTGCTGCATCTGTACTTCCTGTACTGAATGGTGCAAGCCAAGCACCCAAGATCGATCCTTTTTCCGTACCAACGCCAAGGAGCAATCCTCAGGTAAATACGTTAAATGATCGAGCTAGCTTACATGCCGATGCGAGTTTTAGTTTGTTAACAGGACCAAGATCCATTTCTGGTGTACGCGGGGGACAGATTGCGGCACCTATTTCTACTCAGGTATTTTCGCCAGTCGCGGGTACGAGTAATAGCGGACTTGGGGTAAATTCCTTGGCTACAATAAGTCCAAATCTCAGTGTAACGAGCAATATTCCCGTTGATATTTTTACGCCTCTGAGTCCATCAATTGGCACTACTGGTACTGATATTCCTGCTTTCAATCCATCTAGCACGGGTGATGTTTCTCCAATAATGCCTGATTTAGCTGCAGTGTTTGGACCACAAACTGTCTTTACTGGATCTGCGTTACTTGATCCCACTGCGTCCGATTCTGTAATCAACAGTGCTGTAAATAAGAGTATAGCAACGAGTGCAGGTCCTGTTGGTCAGTCAAACCCTGCGCAAGCCGTAGATCAATCAGCTAGCAATGATGTTGCTCAACCGACTGTGTTAGAGCAATTTACTCAAGTTTTCGGTGAAGCTCAGGCTCAAGCTGGTCCTGTAGATGCTCCTGCGACAGCGTCTAATCCAGATGATAGTCAACAAGTCTTAGCTGCTGTCTTTGCCCCAAATGATAATCAGCTTGAAAAGCAAGTACAGGAAGAAGAATCGCGGAAACAGCAAATAGCAGCAGCGGAAGAGGCAAAGCAGCAATCACTGGTTCAGCAGGCTCAGGAACAAGAGATACAAGCCCAAGAAAATGTACAGGCTCAACAGCAACAGCAAGTCGATGAACTTAAAACTCGAGATTCAGAGGTTAAAGCCCATGAGCATGCCCACGCAACCGTCGGAGGACAATACGCTCAGAGCCCGAGTTTTAAGTATGAAAAGGGTGCTGATGGCCAACGTTACGCCACCGATGGCGAAGTGCAGATTGATGTCTCTCCTGTGGGAGGCGACCCGCTTGCAACGATAAACAAAATGAAGCAAGTTTATGCCGCAGCAATGGCTCCTGTTGACCCGTCATCAGCGGATATCCGTGTTGCCGCGGAAGCCTTGCAAAAAATGAATGAAGCTAAGGTGATGCTGGCAGAGGAGCGACAAAAACAAATTGTTGACTTGCAAACGGCTCAAACATTAATAGACGCGGATGCTCAAATCAAAGAGTTGCCACCGTTAGAAAAACATACACCTGTGGTGACGGGAGATGTTGATGAGTCAGGTAATATTGTTCAGCCCCAAGAGGCTGTATTCACCCCAGCCTCTACTGCGCTTGATAAGCTAAAACAAGCGATCGAAGCGCAAACGGTCAACACGAGAGTCATTGATACGGGTTCGAAAACCTCTTCTGATATCAGTGACTCAGTCACTACATCGACCACAGTGGAAACGATTGAGCCACCGACCGCAACTTTAGCATTTGGAGAAGCTTCAACTTCAGCGGATTTAGCGACGGGTTTTATCTCAAGATCCGATAGTGTTGCAAGCCGTTATTATGCCGCGGTTGCACAAGCTAGTGCCGGACCTTCAGCTCGTGTCGATATGACGTCGCAAGCCAATATTCAGCCTTCTTATCTGGCATCTTCAAATGAGCTCCCTAGCAATTTGCAATCTACGGATGTTTTGTCCGCAAAAGATGTAAATGAGCAGTCTTCAAATATCAGTGCTAGCGCGAATATGAATGTGTCTTTGCAGAGCGAGTTATATGTGAAGGATGACCTTTTACAGGAGACGGGATTTATTCAGCCGCAATATTTGGGTGATCAACAAGCGCGCTATGTCGACTTTAGTGTGTAAGATTAGGCTTTAACTATTCCCATGATTCGCTGTTCATCATCTTTTTCGAAACAACTTCTCAGTACCACTAAGAACTAACCATTTAATCAGCAGTTAGCACTTATCGTTTTGCTCACTCGAATTGATAACTCGTTTGGTATCTTGCTGTTAATGACTATTCGTCGTTTCAATTCCATGCTGTTTTAAAATCAAGGAAGCAAGCAGTTTTGATGCAGGCCCTTGTTGATCCCTATTAGGGATAACTAAGCTCAACATGATGCGACGTTTTTGGCTACCCTCAAGATGTAAACGTACTAGATTACCCGAAGCCAATTCTTCTTGGACTAAGAAAGAGGGGATCCAACAGAAACCAATACCTTGATTTAAAATGACTTTAGCTTCATGGAAGTTAGAGACTGTCCAGCGCTGCTCAGCTTTGAGCCAGCCGATATCAATGTTGGATTGCACTCCAGTATCTTTAATCACTAACTGTAAATATTGTGCCAGTAGTTTATCGTCTTCAATTGTGCCTAAATCAGCGAGTGGATGATTTGGATGACAGACGAGGTAGAGTTCTTGTTCACATAAGGGTTCGGATAAATACCCTTTAGGCGGCACCCCTGCACAGATAGCAATATCGACTTTACTCTGCAGAATGAGCTCTTGAGTACCGGTGATCACTGAGTCCAGCATGATGATTCGAGTGCCACGACTGTGGGGCAGAAACGCATTGAGGGCACACACTAAGCTTTCCATCGGATAGATAATTTCACGGGCAATAGTGAGTGTCGGCTCCCACCCTTGTTCAAGATTACTCGCAAGTTGTTCTAACTCGTGGACGGCTTGGGTGACATGCCGTGAGCGGCGCAGCAGTACTTCGCCCTGCGGGGTGAGATAGGCTTTACGGCCTTTGACTTCGAGTAGCTCGATACCTAATTGATGCTGTAATTTGGCAACGGCATGGTTAAGTGACGATTGACTCTTGTTGAGTTTTTCGGCCGCTTGGGCATAGCCGCCAAAATCGACCACCGCTTGCAAAATACGCCATTGTTCTAAGGTAGATTTAGCTCGAGTCATTATAATCTCAAAAAAACGATAGATTGAGGCTTATAGTGGCCACTTCTTACGACTTTTTCAATTAAATATCATAGCGTCAGTCATTCCCACGACATATAGATAGTTATGTCGCGCTAAGTTATTGAGGGGATAGAGAGGTTAATCATGACGATTTTCAGTGTTTGCGCCCGAGCGAGTCACAAACACATCCTAAGCATTTACACTTAAAACGCACAAGAACCTATTGCGTCGAAAGCTTGGGTGTTGGAGCTGTCAGCATGTTCTGAAGCGGCGCTATTTGAGATCCTTTGGATCAGCGCAGCACTATCAACGGGGGCGCCAATGACCGCTTTTAATTGGTCACTGAAGCTTAAAGCGTCTTCATTGATGACTAATACATTGAATAATTTTAGTTTGTCTTGGCAGTTGAATGTGGATTGAGCTATCAGCCTGGCTAGCGATGCTTGCCAGAGTGATTGGTAGTAGAGCGGTCCTTCGTTGGCGATAGCATTGAAGCTATAAGGATAATCCTGTGTTTGTGGCCAGTCTTGGCCAAAGCTGGCATTAAACTCCGCACCGAGATCGGGGTAGACTTGTGCACTTGAGTTTTGGTAAAAGTTGACTGCAACCTTAGCGCGAAAGACTTTAAGCTGCTTCGAATAAGCTTTAGCCAGTGTTTCACGCTCCTGTAAATAGGTGTGCTCAAACTGCGGAAAGAGTTGATGGCGCAGTACTTCTGCTAACCAAAGACTCGCCACAAAATAGCTATCTTGACTCTGTCCCATGGCATTGTTGAGGTAGAAATGGCTCGCTTTAGCAAGGGAAGTGACAGCCTCTGCGATAGACTCGGTTAATTGCTCAATGTCTTTGTAGTTACTCAGCTGTGGCTTGAGATCTAAAGCTTGTTGTCCAAATTGCTGGCCGAGTACACTTTGACGCAATGTCTGCTGTTGACTACCTTGCTGTGGATTATGGTTGTAAGCCACATAGATTTCACCCAACAATCTTTGCTGGTGGTAGACCCTGACGATATGCGGCCGATTAGGAACGGTTGGTGTTTTCTCGGCGTTGGCGGTTGCTATGGTCTCAAACTGCAAACCAAACTCTTGCAGATAAGTAAAGCTGCGACTCAAGACGTCAGAGGTTTGCCATGTCGGCCCCTTGGCTGATGCTTGTTGTGACAGGGTTCGCCCAATATCCCAGGGAGCCACTTGCAGATCTTGGGTTTGGCTATCGAGAAAGGCTTTGACTAATTCAGGGGATGATAACTGCTGCGAACTAAGCACTAATGCGCTGTAATCGGTAAAGCCTGCAGCAGTGGAAGCTTGTTGGCGCTGCTCAGCAATTCGCTCTAATGCCGTTTGATTGGTTTCACTGGCTCTGGCTTGGTAGGCCTGCCATACATTTTTGCGACATACGGCGTTTTCTTGCGTCAGTAAGTAACTGGCGATAGTGCCAGAAAAGTCGCTCTGCTTTGAACTGTCGGGCTTCGGCTCGTCACTTTTATCCTCTTTTTTATGCAGATGATGTTGCTGAGTCACTTCAGGTTGGCATTGGCTGTCATTGAAGGCAAGACTAAATTGTTGACTGCCTAACCCTTGGCCTATGCTGGCTTGCGCTGTATGTAATTTCGCTTTCTCCTCGGCGCGCCAATGTTGTTGTAGCAATTGTTTAAGCTGTTGGCTCAGCAGTATTTGTTCTGCATTGCCTTGGGCTAAGGCGTAGGCGAGTTGGCTCAATTCAGTTTGGCTGAGAAGTTGCGACAGGGTGTCGGCGAGGTGTAGCTGGCATTGCAGTAGACCCTCGCGTTCCTCACTTGGTAAGTTAAACCCACGGTAATAGTTGAGCCTGTCGTTGATATTATTAAGCCCTAACATCTGTTGCTCAAAAATAAGCGCGCGCTGGGCCAAGGCTAATTCAGACGCAGTTAAACGCGCATTGGCGAACACAGTCGCAAGATCAATACTTGGCAAACGCAGGCATTGTTCAACTAAAAGGGGAACAGGGCTTGGCGCCGCATAGGCGGCATTCGTAACATAAAGGCTCAAGCCAAACAGGCTAACCAGTAAAGTGGGTTTTAACATGGGTTATGTGTTCTGCATCTGTGATGGAATGAGTTAACTTTGACTTAGTATCCAATTGAGTTAGCTTCAAGTCATTGTTATGCATGAAACCCTGTTCTGTTCTGGATGTCAACGATAAGGGGGGGAGTCGCAAATGTATTGCTATTCAAGGAAGGAGTTACACTAAGCTGCTGAACACTTACATATTCCAGATTAACTAGATGAATGGTGATCTTTCGGCTTTTGATATCAGCCATTACCAACTCAAACCTTGAGGACGCAATGACTGATATTCGCTTACTTCAGACTGAAAAGGTTAGTTTAAATCCTGATTAGGCTGATTTTTCACCGCGATAATCGTGGCGCGTTTGGGCGCAGGATAACCTTCAACCGTTTTGGTGATGTCGTTAGGATCTAGGTATTCAACCAGTGATTCGTTGGGCATCCAGTCGGTACGGCGTTGCTCGGCAAGGGCTGTGACATCGGTATCGACACAACGGATATCAGTGAAATCACACTTCTTTAACCAGAGCATGAGCGCGGCAACGGATGGAATGAACCATACATTATTCATTTTGCCATATCTATCTTGAGGCACGAGTACGGCATTTTCGTCGCCATCTATCACCAAGGTTTCTAGCACGAGCTCACCACCGGTGCGCAATTGATCACGCAGCTGTAACAAGTGATCGATAGGCGAACGTCTGTGATACAAAACACCCATGGAGAAAACTGTGTCGAAGGCATCGAGCGGTGGCAGCTCTTCAATGCCAAGAGGTAACAAGTGCACAGGATGATGTATGCCCGCTAAACGTTTGACTGCTTCAAACTGACATAAAAACAACGGCGAAGGGTCGATACCGACGACACGTTTAGCACCTGAGCCCAACATGCGCCACATGTGATAACCACTGCCGCAACCGACATCGAGCACAGTGCGGTTTTTCAGCGGCGAAATATGTTGCTTAACGCGGTCCCATTTCCAGTCACTGCGCCATTCGGTATCGATGTGGATGCCATGAATGTGGAAGGGGCCTTTACGCCATGGCATAAACAAACGCAGCAGGTTTTCAAGCTTCTCTTTTTCGCCTGGGCTAAGTTGCTCGCCGCTACCGACGGTCACGCTATCAACAAAATCCACTTGGTCGGGTGCTGGATAGTGCAGCTTGTTGAGCACTTTTTCCCACTTTGGCAGGTTGCCGTGTTTATGATCTCGTTGCCACTTGCCTAAAATGCTCGGCAGGGTTTCGAGCCAGTGCTGTAGATTCGAATCGGCGATTTGTTGGTAAAACGAGCTAAAGCTGATCACTTGATGGCCACCATAGAAGCAAAGTTAAAGCATTGGAACCAGAGACTAAAGTGACTAAAGCCTTGGCTGGTGAGTCGTTGTTGATGCGTGGTTAAGGTGTCGGGCTTCATGACATTTTCCAGCGCACTGCGTTTTTGGCTGATCTCAAGTTCACTGTAACCATTAGCGCGTTTAAAGTCTAAATGTTGCTCTTCCAATAGGGTTTGGATCGGGGCATCTTCGAAGCGAATTTTTTCTGATAGTACTAACATCCCGCCGGGATTCAGACCTTGATAAATCTTCGCTATCAGGGTTTCTCTGTCTTCTGGCGGTAAAAATTGCAAGGTAAAGTTGAGTACCACCAATGACGCATTTTGAATATCGATATCGCGAATATCACCGCAAACCAGATCGACATCCGTATCGCTGACATAGGCATTCAGGTTCTCTTGGCAGCGTGCGACCATAGATTCACTGTTATCTACAGCAATAATGCGACATTGGCGGCCTTGGATTTGGCGACGAATACTTAAGGTCGCGGCACCGAGTGAGCAACCCAAATCGTAAATTTGAGTATTTGGCATGACGAAACGATCTGCAAAATCGCCTATGGTATTGATAATTTGCGCATATCCAGGCACTGAGCGGCGGATCATGTCACTGAATACGCCTGCTACACGGTTATCAAACTGGAAATCGCTAATATGCTCGCTCGCTTGAGCGTAGATAGTGTCTTGAGAAACGTTCATCTGAGATTTTTCATGGGAATTCAACTGTGCATTTTAACGAATCAGAGCGATTAGCAGCAAGTCTCATGCTAGTAATTTGCGATAAATTTTTGTCTAATACTTAATAGATAACAAAATCGTTACATGTACATCAAGTACTAAGGGCTCAACTTGAAGTTTGTGATCCACTTAATTGTGATCTTGTGCAGCTGTTTTTTGAGTATAACGGGGCAGGCAAGTCCGTTGTCCTCTGAGCCATTAATCATCGTTATGGGTGAGGATAGCTTTCCCTATCAATATGTCGACAACGATGGCGAGCCGACTGGATTACTGGTTGATTTATGGAAAGAGTGGGCTAAACACAGCCATACCCAAGTGGTTTTTGTGGCGCGTCACTGGCACGAGTCCCTTGATCAACTGCGGCAAGGTAAGGCGCAAGTGCATATCGGCATGGGGAAAACCCCAGAGCGAGAGCAAGAATTTGATTTTGCAGTGCCCATTGCGGATGTGGGCACTTTTTTGTATTTGCATAAATCCCTGCAGGGCAAAAAATCCATCAAAGAACTGATCCCCTTTCAAATTGGTGTGGTAGCGGCTTCATCCCATGAAGCGGAATTACACCGTATCGAACCGCAGCTTGTGTTTAAACGCTACGAAAGTCGTGAGAAATTATTGGCAGGGGTCGCCGCGGGCGAGATCGTAGTCTTTGCGGGGTTAGAAGGCTATTTGAAAGATCCCGACTCATCCCAAGAGATTGCCGCAAACTTTCCCAATACTGCCCGCCTTCAAATTAAGGCGATGCAGTTTGTACCCGCAGTTCAAAAGGGCAATCTTGCATTAGTCGATAAGATCAATAAAGGTTTCACTGCGCTCGATGTGCACTTTATTCAGCAAACGGAGCGACGTTGGCTTGGCTATCAACGTCAACAAGCTGGGATTGTTATTTCGATGCAACTGGGCGCCGAGCCTTTTGTGGACTTAGGGGTCGATGGTTTACCCCATGGTTTGTATGTGGACATGTGGCAACTGTGGTCTGAGAAAACGGGTATTGCCGTTGATTTTATTTCTGGTGATATGAACTCCAGCGTGGACGATGTTCGTCGTGGTCTCGCCGATGCCCATATAGGTTATCCTGAAAGTGATGATGTTAAAACGGGCCTTACTCAGGCTTGGCATTTATATACAGTGAAGAGTCGACTCTTTCTCTATCAGCAACAGTTAACCGATTTAGACTGCTTAAAAGGTAAGCGTATTGGTGTGGTGCCGACAGCGCCTTATTTGGTGGATTTGCGTAAAGCATTACCCCAAGTGTCACTGCGTTATTACGACAGTATGGATGCCATGGTGGCGGGGGCGAGGTCTGGAGAAGTTGTCGGTTTTATCGCCGCGGGTGCATGGACATCCCATTATTTACTGCTCAATAAAGGCTGGTCTGACTTTAGCCAGTATCCTGATCTCGAATTTAGCACCAACATTTATGTGCTGACCCGTAGCGATGATGCTGGCCTTACACAGAGGATAGCCAATGGGTTTAACAGTATTAGTAATCAAGAATTTGCTGAGATTGAACATAAATGGATGCTCAATCCTAAAGATCATGTTTTTACCCAAGCTGAGCGCCATGTCAGCCTAAGCCCCGCAGAACAGGCATATGTGGAAAGTGTAGGCGAACTCAAAGTCGGTTATTTAAAGCAATGGCCACCGATGGAGTTTATGGATGAACAGGGTGAGTTTGCGGGGATCAATAGCGATATCGTCAAATTGCTCAAGGAACAACTCAAACTTAAGCTCACGCCCGTTGCCTTTGATGATTGGCATTCGTTAATCGAGGCGTTGAAAAAGGGCGAGGTGAGTTTAGCCGGCAGTGTCGCGCAAACGGCGGAGCGCCAGCAGCGTTTAGCGTTTAGTGAAGCCTATTGGCCATCGCCGTGGGCCTTAGTGTCGCAACTGGAACAAGTCTCGGTTTTTAATATTGCTCAGCTCGCAGGTCAAAGGGTGGCTGTGGTTGAGGGATATCATTTAGTGGCGCAATTGATGAGTCTGGAGCCTTCGCTCAAGTTAGTCATAGTGCCAAATACGCAGGCCGGATTAGCGGCCGTGACGAATGGCAATGCGGATGTGTTTATCGATAAAGTGGTGACTTTAGCTTCTGAGCTTAAAACCAGCCACTATCCGACACTAAAAATGTCGCTGCTCAGTGATCTCGCCGATCAACACAGTCATATTGGTGTTTATCCTCAATTTGCGCCGCTGGTGCCGCTAATTAACAAAGCTTTGGCTTTGGTTGATGCTCAACATCAGCAAAAAATATATACGCGCTGGGTGTCATTTTCTGTGGCGACAGAGAGTGCTAAATATCTGCAATGGCTGCGTTATATCGTGTTTGGCGTGATAATCTTGTGCTTAGTGATGGTGGCTGTTTTGTTAGTGAATCGTCGCTTAAATCGTGAGATCACCCAGCGATTGGTGGCAGAAAAACGTTTGCTGCATGTGGCTAATCATGATGCTTTAACTCAGTTGCCCAATCGTGCCTTACTTGATGACAGACTAACCCAAGCTTTGCTATCTCATCGCAGAGAACAGGCACATTTCGCTTTGTTATTCATCGATCTCGATGGTTTTAAACAAATCAATGACCAACACGGTCATCCCATTGGCGATGAATTACTGGTACTGGTCGCCCAAAAGTTAACCAAGGTTATCCGTGGATCAGATACCGTTGCGCGATTTGGCGGCGATGAGTTTGTTATCCTGCTAAATCGTGTGCAAGATCTCGATGCAGCAACCCAAGTTGCTGATAATATTCTACAGGCACTGTCGAGCCCTTTGCTTATTCAAGGCGTCAATGTCAGCATAGCCGTTAGTATCGGCGTGGTGATTTACCCCCGCGATGGTGACACCGCGATAGGTTTGTTGAAAAAAGCCGATCAGCTGATGTACCAAGCAAAAAGTAGCGGCGGGCGTTGTTATCGCTCAGCTTGATGTTTTTTTGAACGCTCATGCTCAGATAGTGCGTTCGCCTCTAGTCAAGGGCGTAAAACTGTTTGATACTTCACCGCCTAAGTGTGAAGTACTTTGGTAATCGGCATTATTTTACTATAATGCCGCTTTTATCTCGTTTTGATTATTTCCAAAGCACCGGTTTCCGGATAAAGGATAGAGTTAGATGCGCAGTCATTATTGTGGAGACGTCAATAAGTCTCACGTTGGACAAGAAGTTACCTTGGTAGGTTGGGTTAATCGTAGCCGTGATTTGGGTGGCGTTGTCTTTTTAGATTTAAGAGACAGAGAAGGTCTCATCCAAGTGGTCTATGATCCAGACTTACCTGAGGTGTTCAATGTCGCTAGCACGCTGCGCGCCGAATTTTGCGTTCAGGTCAAAGGCTTAGTTCGTGCCCGTCCTGATAGCCAAGTCAATGGTCAAATGAAGACGGGTGAGATTGAAGTCTTAGGTCAAGCCTTGACGATTATCAATGCTGCCGATCCACTGCCATTGAGCATGGATAACTACCAGAACAACAGCGAAGAGCAACGTCTTAAGTATCGTTACTTAGATTTACGTCGTCCAGAAATGGCGCAGCGATTAATTTTCCGCGCTAAAGTGACCAGTTCTGTGCGTCGTTTCCTCGATTCAAACGGTTTCTTAGACATAGAAACACCGATCCTGACCAAGGCAACCCCAGAAGGAGCCCGCGATTATTTAGTACCAAGCCGTACTTATAAAGGTCAGTTCTTTGCCTTGCCACAATCGCCACAGCTGTTTAAACAGTTACTGATGATGTCAGGCTTTGATCGTTACTACCAAATCGTAAAATGCTTCCGTGATGAAGACTTACGTGCCGACCGTCAGCCAGAATTCACCCAAATCGATATCGAAACGTCTTTCATGAGCTCTGAGCAAGTGATGGCGAAAACCGAAGAGATGATGCGTGGTCTGTTCCTTGAAATGCTGAACGTCGATCTCGGCGAGTTCCCGCGCATGACCTACAACGAAGCGATGCGTCGTTTTGGTTCAGATAAGCCAGATTTACGTAACCCATTAGAGCTGGTGGACATTGCCGATTTACTCAAAGAAGTGGAATTTGCGGTATTCTCTGGTCCTGCGAACGATGAAGAAGGTCGTGTTGCTGCACTGCGTATTCCGGGCGGCGCTGCACTGTCTCGTAAGCAAATCGATGATTACACTAAGTTTGTTGGCATCTATGGCGCCAAAGGCTTAGCGTGGATGAAGATTAATGACCTAAGCCTTGGCTTAGAAGGCATTCAATCACCTGTGCTGAAATTCTTAAACGAAAGCATAGTCAATGAAATCGTGAGCCGCACTGGCGTGCAAACTGGTGACATTATCCTGTTTGGTGCAGATCAGGCGACTGTGGTTGCCGAATCTATGGGCGCACTGCGTCTTAAAGCGGGCGAAGATTTCAGCTTATTGCAAGGTGAATGGCGTCCACTGTGGGTAGTTGACTTCCCAATGTTTGAGAAAATCAACGGCAACTTCCACGCGGTTCACCATCCGTTCACCGCACCGCGCGGCGTAACGGCAGCTGAACTTGAAGCTAACCCAGCAAATCGCGTTTCTGATGCTTACGATATGGTATTAAACGGCTGCGAATTAGGCGGTGGTTCAGTGCGTATCCACAACCAAGAAATGCAGTCTGCGGTATTCCGTATTCTGGGTATTACTGACGATGAAGCTAAAGAGAAATTCGGCTTCCTGTTAGAAGCGCTGCGTTACGGCACACCGCCACATGCAGGTTTAGCGTTTGGTTTAGACCGCATCATCATGCTGATGACGGGCGCAAGCTCAATCCGCGATGTGATGGCGTTCCCTAAAACCACCACTGCCGCTTGTCCGCTGACTAACGCGCCTGGTTTTGCCAATCCGCAGCAATTAGCTGAACTTGGTATTGCCGTGGTTGAGAAAGCTGTTAAAGCGGAAGACTGATCTTTTGTAAAAGGGCTTTGTAAGGCGACTTTTGTAAATCGACCTTATTCAAATCGACATTATATAAATTGTTTTAGTGTAACTCGTTTTTGTGTAAGTCGATTTGGGTTAACCCTTGTCAGTTATTTTGAGTCGTACCGAAAACCGAGGCATGAGCCTCGGTTTGTTTTAGTGAACCGTCATTCCACGCTTATCAATATCTGTTAGTTCAATCCTTTAAGTAAATAGCCGTTATTTAGTCTCATTCCACCTTCGGCTCTTGATAAGCTTTGCGATGGCACCTAGATGATACCTAAGTAGAGGAGACTTCCCATGGCAGGTCACAGTAAATGGGCCAACATTAAGCATCGTAAAGCGGCCCAAGATGCTAAACGCGGTAAACTCTTTACTAAATTCATTCGCGAGTTAACCGTTGCAGCCCGTGAAGGTGGCTCAGATCCCGACTCCAATCCACGATTACGTGTCGCCATCGATAAAGCCCTCGGTGGTAATATGACCCGAGACACGGTTGAGCGTGCGATTAAACGCGGCGCCGGTGAATTAGAAGGCCAGCAACTCGAAACCATTCTCTATGAAGGTTATGGCCCAGGCGGCACCGCTGTGATGGTTGAAACCATGACGGACAATCGTAATCGTACTGTGAGTGGTGTACGTAATGCGTTTAGTAAATCGGGCGGTAACTTAGGCACGGATGGTTCTGTGTCTTATCTGTTCACTAAGCGTGGAGTGTTATCCTATGCGCCGGGAACCGATGAAGATGCATTAATGGAAGCGGCGCTTGAAGCGGGCGCGGAAGATATTGTCAGCTATGATGATGGTGCTGTGGATGTGTTTACCGAACCCGTTGATTTCTATATGGTGAAAGAGGCGCTCGATAAAGCCCATTTTGTGGCGGATAATGCCGAAATCGCGATGATAGCCTCGACGAAAGCTGAGCTTGATCTAGAAACCGCCGAAAAATTTATGCGCCTTATCGACACCCTTGAAGATCACGATGATGTGCAAGAGGTGTATCATAATGCGGAAATCTCCGATGATGTGATGGCAAGCCTAGGCTAGATTGACTGTGAGCTGAATTAGGGCGTCAATTGATGCCAATTTTAGCTCGCAAACGCTAACGTAGGAACAGGGACGCAAATGTAGATCCCCTATAAGGTATTTAATGGCAATTATTTTAGGTGTTGACCCAGGTTCACGGATCACAGGCTACGGCGTGATCCAATGTCAGGGACGGCATCAGATTTACCTCGGCAGTGGTTGTATTCGCACTTCGTCTGAAGAACTGCCTGGCAGGCTCAAGCAAATATTTGATGGGATCACTGAGATTATTCGTCAGTATCAACCGGACGAATTTGCGATTGAGCGCGTATTTATGGCAAAAAATGCCGATTCTGCGCTCAAGTTAGGCCAAGCACGCGGCGCGGCCATTGTTGCTGCCACAGTCGCCAATTTACCTGTGGCCGAATACAGTGCTACTCAAATTAAGAGTGCCGTCGTGGGTACGGGGCGAGCGCAGAAAGCCCAAGTACAACACATGATCCAACAACTACTTAAATTACCCGCAGCCCCACAAGCTGACGCCGCAGATGCACTCGGTGTTGCTGTGTGTCATTATAACACCAGCCAGAGTTTAATTGCATTGAGTGGCCGGGCAACGGCAAGAACATACGGACGGTACAGATGATAGGTCGTTTACGGGGCGTGCTCGTTGAGAAACAAGCACCAGAAATTTTGATCGATGTTAACGGTGTGGGTTACGAGTTGCAGATGCCGCTTACTAGCTTTTATGAGCTGCCTGAAGTTAATCATGAAACTATGGTCTACACCCACTTTGTGGTGCGTGAAGATGCACAGCTTCTCTATGGTTTTATCACTAAGCAGGAAAGGGCGTTATTTCGCTTACTGATCAAGACCAATGGTGTTGGCCCCAAGCTCGCACTGACCATTTTATCAGGCATGACAGCCGGAGAATTTGTGGGCTGCGTTGAGCGCGATGACATAGTGACCTTAGTGAAATTACCTGGTGTTGGTAAGAAGACCGCCGAGCGGTTACTGGTAGAAATGCGCGATAAGCTCAAGAGCTTGATGGAAGCCTCAGCAGGCTCAGAGCGTGAGTTCGTGCTGCAATCCAATTACTCACCCGCACCGACAGTCAATAGCGCCGAAGAAGATGCTATTTCAGCTTTAATTTCGCTGGGTTATAAACCACCGCAGGCGAGCAAATCGGTTTCTGCAGCCTACAAAGAGGGCATGGATTCAGAAACTCTGATCAAAGCCGCCCTTAAATCGATGCTTTAATTGAACAATGATGATAATTAAGATGAAAGCTGCGATAAGGAATAATAATGATTGAGGCAGACAGACTCATCCAGCCGCAGATCCAAGCTCAAGATGAATCCATCGACAGGGCGATGCGCCCTAAAATGCTCGATGAATACACGGGTCAAGATGACACTCGGGCACAGCTTAAGGTGTTTATTCAAGCGGCAAAGAATCGTAATGAAGCCTTAGATCATATGTTGATTTACGGTCCGCCGGGATTGGGTAAAACCACCTTAGCCATGATTGTTGCGAACGAGATGGGGGTGAACATTAAATCCACCTCTGGGCCTGTGCTGGAAAAAGCGGGCGATCTCGCCGCACTTTTGACCAATCTCGAATCCGGTGATGTGTTATTCATCGATGAAATCCACCGATTAAGCCCTGTGGTGGAGGAGATTTTGTATCCAGCGATGGAAGATTACCAGCTGGATATCATGATAGGTGAAGGGCCGGCAGCGCGCTCTATCAAGCTTGATTTACCGCCGTTTACTCTAGTGGGTGCGACAACACGGGCAGGGGCTTTGACTTCACCACTTCGGGCGCGTTTTGGGATCCCGCTACGGCTTGAATTCTATAATATCAAAGATTTAAGCACCATAGTCACGCGTTCGGCGCAGGTGATGGAACTGGATATTGATGCTGAAGGTGCATTTGAAATCGCACGCCGTTCACGTGGTACACCGCGGATAGCTAACCGACTGCTTCGCCGCGTGCGGGATTACGCGCAGGTGAAGCATGATGGCGCTGTCACTAAGTTTGTTGCCGATCATGCACTAGACTTGCTGGATGTCGATAATGAAGGTTTTGATTACATGGACCGCAAGTTACTACTCGCCATTATCGATAAGTTTATGGGTGGCCCAGTTGGACTCGATAACTTAGCCGCAGCCATAGGCGAAGAACGCGAAACCATTGAAGATGTGCTAGAGCCCTTTTTGATCCAGCAAGGTTTTATCCAACGCACGCCCCGCGGCCGTATTGCAACCGCACGAGCATATCAACATTTTGAGTTGATCAAACCCGAGTAATCATCAGCTTGATGATTTATATGATTAAGAGGCGACCTGAGAGTCGCCTTTTTTATGGGAAAAATTTACCTGTGCATACAATTTGGGCGAAGTAAAAGCGATATTTAAACAAATTAAGGGGCGGTAATTGGAGGGAATAATGAGCTTTTATGAGTTGATAGGTATTAATTTCTCATTATTAAATTGTATCAAAACTCCAAAGTATTATGGCAGTTTTCAGCTCGTTATTTAGACATTAATAATAACTTTCATATAGAAATCTATATATTTACAGTTATCTACTAATGCCCTGTATTAATTGAAAAGTGTATCAGCGTGGTGTGTTTATTGAGCTAAGATCTGAGTTCTTCACTATTAAGGTTGATTTTTCTCTGAGATTAATTTAATTCAACAAATTGGATTTAGGCCATTAAATTCTCAAAACAAATAGTCGCTACAGTTACCCTTTCTTAGGTTTTCATACGGAATAACTTGTAATGATATTGTTTTGTTTTTATCGATGGCTTTGTTTTTATGCATAAATAACACAATTGATGCTGATTGTATCTTTTGTTATGTGCTGATTTAGCGAGATTATCTTAATAATTATGGCTATTTCAAATTGCTCACGCCTATAGATATGCAGTTTAAGTGGTAGTTAATCAATACTTCATTCCAATTCAAGGCTCTCGCTGTATCGAATAAGTGTGATACATATCACACTTTTTGGTATTGAATATGTTTCGCAAAAGTAATTTGTTAACAGTGTTAATTACTGGCAAATCATCATAATCAAGGCTTAACCTCTGTATGATTATATATATTAAGTCTTATCGAAAATAAAAATCATAAAATTAAACAAATTAACTCAAATTTGTTAACATAAATTTTTGATTGGTTAAAATTTTGAGCATTGACGGAGTTAAAGTGAATCCTCAGTATCAGGTGCAACACTAGTACAGCAATAACTGTACAAGCTGTAAGCATAAAAATAATAGTAAGATCTAGGGAGCATTCATACATGATCAAAAGAACAAAAGTAGCGTCAGCTATTAACTTAGCTATCGTTGCATCTATCACTACAGGTGCATTTGTTACGTCAAGCGCATTTGCTGCTGAAGAAAAAGCAAAAGTTGAACGTATTGAAGTCACAGGTTCACGCATTCAACGCCAAGACATGGAAACTGCATCTCCAGTGACCGTTATTGATGCTGCTGCGATTAAAGCGGAAGGTTTTACTTCTGTTGACCAAATGTTACAAGTGCAGACTTCCATGGCGGGTGCGGCAGTGGGTTCAAGCACAAACAACGGTGCTGACGGTGTTGCCCAAGTTGACTTACGTGGCATGGGTTCACAACGTACGCTTGTATTACTGAACGGCCGTCGTATGGTGAACTCAGGTTCTGGTGCCAATAGTTCTGTGGATTTGAACTCGATTCCAGTGGCTATGATTGCGCGTGTTGAAATTCTGAAAGACGGTGCCTCAGCGGTTTACGGTTCAGATGCCATTGCTGGTGTAGTGAACATTATCACGAAGAAAGATTTCGAAGGTTTCCAATTAGATTTCAACGGCAGTGGCACTGATAAAGGCGATGGTGAAAGTGGCGATGTCAGTGCTCTATACGGTTTCAATACCGATGGTGGTAACTACACCTTTGGTGCTGCTTTTTCTGACCGTCGTGGTGTTATCCAAGGCGATCGTGATTGGTATGATCCAGCAGAAAACTCAAGTTCAATCATTCCAACTGGTGCTTTGAATGGAAAAGTAGTAGATGCAAATGGTAATTGGGTAAAACAAAGTACATCTTATAATTTCTCACCAGATGTATATTTCCAAACACCAAATGAGCGTCGTAGTTTATTTGCCAATATGACTCAAGAGTTAGGCAATGATGTGGTATTAACTGCAGATGCGATTTACACCAATCGTCGCTCAAACCAGCAATTAGCTGCGCAGCCAGCACAGATTAAGTTGAATGTGTGTGGAGCTCCAGGTCTTAAAGACCCTGCTGCTAACTGTTTAACTCTTGACGATGAAATGATTGCAGCAGGTATTAATCCTGATAAGCGTGGTCAAGTACTTTATAAGAGACGTATGAAAGATGTTGGACCACGTATTTATTCTCAAGATACAGATACATGGAGATTATCTACTGGTTTAGCTGGTTCTTTGGATGTTCATACTGGTATGAATTGGAACATTGATTACACTTTTGGTAAGAATAAAGCAGAAACAGCTGTAGAAAACTCCATCAATGCCAATATTATGGCTGAAGCAATTTATGCAGATCCGAATGCTTGGTTTGCAGGTAATCCTCTAACGTCAGAAATGAAAGATCCTGTTGGCTATACAGAAGCTGCAAATGGTGGTAATGAGCAGCAAACACTTTCGGCAGGGCTAAATGGCGAGTTGTTTGACTTAAGCGCAGGTGCCGTTGGTTTTGCACTCGGTGCTGAATATCGCCGTGAAAGTGGTTTTTATAATCCTGATCCAATTGTAGTTGCGGGTGAAAGTACCGCTGCTCAACAGGACCCTACTGATGGTAACTATAACGTTATTTCTATTTTCCAAGAAGTAAGTGTACCTTTCACTGAGAAATTAACAGGTGAATTTGCGCTACGTTTAGATGATTACTCAACATTTGGTAAAGCGACCACTTGGAAGATTGGTTTAACTTATGCTGCAACGGATGAGTTGATGGTTCGCGGTGTAGCGGCTACTGGCTTCCGTGCTCCAAGTGTTGCTGAATTGTATGGTGGTAACTCAGGTTCTTTTGATTATTTGACTAACCCATGGCTATCAGCGGCTGAACAGCCTGGGCAGATTCTAGTTAACCGTACATCTGATCCAGATTTGAAGCCTGAAGAATCTGAATCATATACAGCAGGCTTAGTATACTCGCCAAGCTACCTTGAAGGTATGTCAGTGACATTAGATTACTGGCGCTTTAAAGTGGCTGATGCAATTGCTCGTTTAGATACGCAAACAGGGTTAGATGCATGTAAGAAGGGTGATGCAAGTGCTTGTAAAACCTTTAATATTACATCTGATGGTGATTTGACAGATTTAACTAATGCACTTACTAACGTAGGTTCGCAAGATACTAGTGGTATTGATTTTAACTTAGCCTATAACTTTGCTGCTTTAGGTTTAGATTGGAAAATCAATAATGATATGACCTATTTACTGAATTTTGAACAAGATAACGAGGATTATACTGGTACGATTGACGGTAACTTCGGAGCTTACTCTAAAATACGTAATAATTTCAGTATTTCAGCGGGTTTAGATGATTGGAGTATAATGTACTTCAACCGTTATATCGCCTCAATGGACGATACTTATACTGTTTACGATGACAATGATGTTCCATCAGGAGCGGTACGCACAGCAGATTCAGTCCTATATCACAACATATCGGGTACATATCATGTTAATGATATGACAACTGTCAGTTTAGGTATTAAAAACTTCACTGATGAAAAACCTTCTTATGTTACTAACGGTAGTGATGCTGGTACAGTTCCTGAAGTTTATGACACTATCGGCCGTACCATTTACGGTGGTGTAACTGTTAAATTCTAAGCTAAGTTCAGACTCTTAGTTTCTAAAAAGCGCCTTAGGGCGCTTTTTTATTGGGAGTTTATGAGATGATTTTAGAGTCGCTAATCATCCGTTGATTGGTTGTTAATATCGTATTTTGTTCACAGTTTTCAACATCACACTTCTTAACGAATGTAATAGCGCTAGAGTCGTCTCGATTCGCATGGTAATATAAATGATATAGATTCTCGTTTGGGCTTTAAGGATGAGTAAAATACTCTTGGTCGATGATGATCCATTGTTTAGCGTTTGGTTAGCTGATGCCCTATGTACGCAAGGGCATGAGGTTAAGTGTGCGGTTAATGGCATCGAGGGTCTGGCATGCATTGAAAGTTTTGCTCCAGACATCATAGTGCTTGATTTAGTGATGCCACAGATGAATGGATTTGAGTTGCTAAAAGCGCGTGAATGTTCAACGCCGGTGCTGATGATCTCAGCACGTGATAATGAAGATGATCGCATCACTGGTTATGAATTGGGAGCAGATGATTTTCTGAGTAAGCCGTTTAGCATAAAAGAGATTTTTGTCCGCTTACGAGCCTTAGAGCGGCGTCTCTGTGCTGGTCACTCTCACTCGCCGCAAATGGCGACTGTGGCGGCTAAAGTGATTAACTTCGATGAAATGAGTTATAGGATCACTATTGGCACCCGCTATGTCGATTTGACCCAAACCGAGTTTAAATTATTTAAATATCTTTTTGAAAGAAAAGGCCAAGTCATCACTAAGCAAGAGTTGCAGCGCTCAGTGCTACAGAAAGATTTGGGCCGATTTGACCGTAATCTGGATATGCACATTAGTAACACTCGCCGCAAGTTAGCTAACATCAGTTTGCCGCGTAACTTGATTAATACAGTACGAGGCCAAGGTTATAGTTTTATGGTCTAATATCTTCATTAACTTATAGTGAAAGGCTCATTTTTTGTGGATTTTAGGCGTGTTAACTGGTCAATTAAAGGCCGATTGCAAGTGTCTTGACTGAATTTAATGGCTTTCGTTTTCCCCTTGGGATGTTTTGGTTTATTCTATCGGCCATATAATAAAATGTGCCGTGTGCTATCTGTCGCACGCCATTAAATTGCCCTTAGTTTTAACAACCTATTAGGAATCATTATGCGGATCAGTGCCAACTTTGATGGCGGAAATATCCAAGTCGTCAATCTTGATAATAAAGACGATATTCAACTTGCTATCCGCCCTGATGCGGGTGGTGAGTTTTATCAATGGTTCAATTTTCGATTTGAAGGTGAGGTGGGTAACCATTACACCTTGAATATTATCAATGCGGGAACCGCTTCTTATACCAAGGGATGGGAAGATTATCAGGCGGTGGCCAGTTATGATCGCCAGCATTGGTTCCGTATTCCGACTCAATATCAAGACGGTAAACTGAGCATTAGCATAGAGTTAGATTGCGATGCCATTCAAATCGCTTACTTTGCACCCTACAGCTATGAGCGTCATTTAGATTTACTCAGCGGCGCCCAGTTACACCCAGATGTCAATTTAGAGCATTTAGGCCTGACCTTAGATGGCCGCGATATTACTCTGATGAAAGTGGGGAATGGCGATCCTTCTAAACGCAATATTTGGATCACCGCCAGACAACATCCGGGTGAAACGATGGCTGAATGGTTAGTTGAAGGCCTAGTGAATCGTTTACTCGATAATGACTGTCCCACGGCAAAGGCGCTGCTTGATAAGGCTAATTTCTATATAGTCCCCAACATGAATCCCGATGGCAGTGTCAGAGGCCACCTGCGCACCAACGCGATTGGGATTAATCTAAACCGCGAGTGGCAAACACCGAGTTTAGAAAAAAGCCCTGAGGTATATCACGTCGTCAACAAGATGCAGCAAACGGGTGTTGACCTGTTTTATGATGTGCATGGTGATGAAGGCTTACCTTATGTGTTTCTAGCGGGTTGTGAAGGCGTTCCCGCTTACAATGATAAACTCGCGCAGCTGCAAGCGGACTTTAGCCAAGCATTGACCTTAGCCAGTGCCGATTTTCAAACTCAGTTTGGCTATGATAAAGATGAGCCAGGCCAAGCGAATTTGACCGTAGCGTCTAATTGGGTTGCCCAGACCTTCAAGTGTTTATCAAATACCCTTGAGATGCCGTTTAAAGACAATAACAATCTGGCCGATCCTTTTGTGGGTTGGTCGCCAGAACGCAGTATTTATTTAGGTGAAGCATCGCTAATTGCCATGCTCGCCGTTGTTGATAAGTTACGTTAGGGCGAGGCTGATATGGCATTAATTGAATGTCCGGTGTGTCGTAAACGTATGTCGAGCAAAGCGACTTCATGCCCCCATTGCCAAGCAAAAACCGATGGCGACAATGAGTCCTTATCGCGCATTAGCCATATTCAAAAGTCCAGCAGCTTAATGAATCAGAGTTTCGTTGCTATGACCTTGTTCATTGCTGGTGTGGTGATTTGGTTTTGGGGTGGGGAACCCGCCGAAGGTATGCGTGCGAATATCGCCGGAATATGCTTTGTGTTTGGTTTTGTAGGTTATCTCATTACACGAGTCAGAATCGTGTTACATAAGCGGAAAAGTGTATGACGGATATCAATCAAGTGATCGACCAAATGCCCGTTGAAGTCTATGAAAGGCTTCGCAGTGCTGCAGAGCTGGGTAAGTGGGAGGATGGTACTGTGTTGAGTGAGACTCAGCGTGAATCGACTCTGCAGGTTGTGATGTTGTATCAAGCGCGTAAGCTTGAGCAAACAGAGCATTTCACTATTGCATCTGACGGTAAAATTAATGAGCTGTCTAAGGCCGAGCTGAAAAAGCAATTCCGCGGTGAGCCGATTGCTGGCTTTAAAGCGCAGGATTTATAATTTCTGACTGGCCGCGCAGATCGGCTTGCAAGGTGTGCTTTATTAGGAATTAGGCGTAAGTCTGAGGTTGGCAAGGGGATTGGCATTTTATCTTTTGTTAGTGATATCAAGACTAACATTGATTTGATATTAAATAACTTCAATGCAAATCTTGGTCCGCAAAAGTCTTAAAATAAACACTCATTTAGTGCTGTTAAGTCTGAACTAAAATCTAGTCTGAGTTTAAATCAAAAAAGCCCATCAAATATGGGCTTTTTTGTTGCTAGCGTTTGAGGGCAACAAACAGATTAGAAGACTATATCTTTAATCTATGCTCAATTCACCGACTAAGTTTTGCAACATGGCCGCTTTTATCTCAGCTGGTTGCAAATTTTTAGATAGCAAATAATGCAGTTTTGCTAAGGCTGCTTCTATAGTCATATCGGCGCCACTGATCACGCCTGCTTTGGCTAATGCATTGCCTGTGGCGTAGCCGCCCATATTCACCTTACCTTGGAAACATTGGGTTAGATTCACCAGCACTATGCCACGTTCATCTGCTTGCCTTAAGGTTTTGAGTAAGGCGGCATCCTGCGGCGCGTTACCCACACCAAATGTCAGCAGTATGAGGGCTTTAACTGGCTGTTGCAGAATGTTCTCAAAAATCTGTGTCGATATCCCAGGATACAAGGTCACCACACCGACAGGTTGTGGGCTGATATGAGCGACTTCTAATGGGGTATCGTTGGCGACCGTGATTTTGCCTGCGCGCAGATTGATTTTGATCCCCGCCTCAAGCAGTAGTGGGAAGTTGGGTGAGGCGAAAGCATCGAAACCGTCGGCATGGGCCTTAGTCGAGCGATTGCCCCTAAAGAGTTTGTTATTGAAGAATAAACACACTTCCGCAACTGGATAATTCGCCGCTATGTAGAGTGAATTCAATAAATTGGTTTGGCCGTCTGAGCGTAGCTGGGCGAGGGGAATTTGCGAGCCCGTCACTATCACAGGTTTTGACAAGCCTTGCAGCATAAACGACAGTGCCGAAGCCGTGTACGCCATGGTATCTGTGCCGTGAAGGATCACAAAGCCATCGTACTTATCGTAATTGGCTTGTATATCGTCGGCGATCATCTGCCAATCGGTTGGTGCCATATTGGAAGAGTCGATAAGCGGGCAGTATTCGTGGATGACGAATGTCGGCATTTCTTCATGGTAAAACTCAGGCATAGATTGCACGCACTGAGTCAGGAATCCCGCGACGGGGACAAAGCCGTTATCGGTCTTTTGCATACCGATGGTGCCGCCAGTATAGGCAACATAAATGGAGCGTTTAGTCATTCTTGTCGTTTTCTTAGCTTCAAGTGGCCGAATTATACGATTTTACTGACATAAACCCAATAAAAAAGCCCGGAGATCCGGGCTTTGTCTTTGTCATCATCTTGAAGTTGCGAGCTGCAACCTAGACGCTAGCAGATTTAGTTCATCATATTGCAAGTATCACAGTAGATATAGACGTTATTTGGATCATCAAAAGAGGTTAACGTTTTCAAACTGCTAGTCCACTGTTGTAGCATTTGCTCTAACATCGATGACTGACTTAGTGAGGCGGGCAGGTAGCTCGATACTGAGGCAAACATCTGCTGCATGAATTTTTGTTCGGGTGTCAGCTCTTGTTCGATGACGCGGGTGTCAAATAGCGTCATATCCGCGAGTTTAGCGGCTTTAGCTATGGCTTCATCTACATCACCCAGTTCATCGACTAAGCCAAGCTCAAGAGCTTTTTTACCGCTCCACACACGGCCCTGAGCAATCTTATCGACTTGTTCTATGGTCATCTTACGTTCTTTAGCGACCAGGGAGATAAAGTCCGAATAGCCGCGTTCAATATGACGTTGGATAATCGCTTCAATCTGGGGGGAAAGTGTGCGGGTAACAGATAATCCTGCCCATTCTGAGGTCGATACGCCATCGGTATGCACGCCTATACTGGCCAATGAATCTTCAAAGGTAGTGATCATACCAAAGATCCCAATCGAACCCGTGAGTGTTGTTGGCGTTGCGAAGATATAGTCGGCACTGGCTGAAATCCAGTAACCACCGGATGCGGCTAAACTGCCCATGCTCACAACCACGGGTTTACCCGCTGCTTTAAGTGCCAGTAATTCTTGACGAATCTGCTCAGAGGCAAAGGCGCTACCGCCAGGGCTATCAACACGTAATACTAAGGCTTTAATGTGCTTATCAAAACGTGCCTTACGTAGCAGTTCGGCAGTACTTTCGCCGCCAATTTGGCCCGCAGGTTGAGTGCCGTTCAAAATTGTGCCACTTGCCACAATAATACCAACACTGTCTTGCTCTACAAAGCTGGGTAATGGCGTCACTAAGGTTAAGTAATCATAAAAACTGACTTGCTTGAAACTGTCACCACTGCTGGCTTTTCCTACGGTTTCTAGCATGGTTTTACGAAAATCTTCTGTGGTCGCTAGGTTATCAACCCATTTCATGTTGATTGCCATTGTGGCTGAATCGCCATTGGCTTTATCGAGCTCTGCCAAATAAGTGGTTGCGTCGGGCACCAGAGAATTCGGTTCGATATTACGATTGCCTGCGACAGTTTGTGTGTAGCTTTGCCATACATCGGCTAACAGTGCACTACTGGCTTCCCGCGCAGCATCTGACATATTGTCACGTATGTAGGGTTCAACTGCAGATTTAAAGGTCCCCACGCGGAAAATATGCGCTTTGACTTTGAGTTTTTCTAAGGCCGATTTGAAATATTGGTTGTACATACTCAGGCCATCAAGCGAGACACCGCCTTGGGGATTGAGGTAAATGGTGTCGGCAAAACTGGCGAGGAAATATTGATTTTGCTCGTAGTAGTTGCCGATGGCGATGACTTTTTTACCGCTCTCTTTAAAGCGATTGAGTGCATTTCCGATAGATTGTAGTTTGCTGATCCCAGCACGTTTAAGATCGACCAGATCGAGCACTAGTACGCTAATACGTTGATCTTGCGCTGCACTGTCAATGACATAAAGCACATCGGCGAGTAGGATTTCACCATCGGCGTTGGCATTTTGGCCTTGTTTGAATGCGGCTTCTAAGGGATCGACTTGTTGTTTCTGATCGACAATAGAGCCTGCTAAATTAAGCACCAGTGCCGAATTATCTTCAACTTGGATATCTTCGCTACTGCCAATGGAGATAATGATCGCGGCTAAGAGTCCAAAAAAGATTAGATTGAGGATGAGTTTACGCGTCCCGTTCAGGGTGTGCCAAATAAACAAACATATTCTCTTGAAAAACGATGGGTTAGCGGACATCTGCCACTCCTTTATAAGTCCAATCTGCCAATGCTAACTGAAAATGGCGCTACAGGCTAAACACAATTGTAAAGGATTTTGACTGATGGCCTCGATCCAACGGTTGAGCTTAGATTTGACACAAGGTATGCTGATTTAAATCACTTGTTTTAAAAGGATGTTTGAATGTCGTTTCCCCATTTATTAGAACCCTTAGAACTGGGATTTACCCAGCTCAAAAACCGCGTGCTTATGGGCTCAATGCACACAGGTTTGGAAGAAGAAAAGGGCGGATTTGAGAAACTGGCAGCGTTCTACAAAGAACGCGCTCTGGGCGGTGTGGGTTTGATTGTGACGGGGGGTATTTCCCCTAATCTTCGTGGCCGCCTTACGCCCCATGCCTGTCAGCTGAGTTTTCCTTGGCAAGTGGGTAAGCATCGCGTAGTAACGCAGGCGGTGCATGAGGCTGGCGGTAAGATCTGTATGCAAATTTTGCATGCGGGACGTTATGGCTATCATCCTTTTTCCCAAGCACCAAGTAAGATTAAGTCACCCATTACACCCTTTACACCGTCTGCTATGTCTAGTCGTCAAGTGCGCTCGACCATTAAGGATTACGCCAGTTCGGCCGCCCTTGCCAAGAAAGCGGGTTACGATGGTGTAGAGGTGATGGGCTCTGAAGGATATTTGATTAATCAGTTTGTCAGTGCGCGCACCAACACTCGCACCGATGAATGGGGCGGTGCGTTTGAAAAACGGGCGCAATTCCCGATTGAGATTGTTAACGCGATACGGGCAAAAGTCGGTAAAGACTTCATCATTATCTTCCGTTTATCTATGCTCGATCTGGTGGATAACGGTTCGACTTGGGATGAAGTGGTGCAACTGGCGCAGTGGTTAGAGCAAGCTGGCGTGTCCATTCTAAATACGGGCATTGGTTGGCATGAAGCGCGAGTACCGACCATTGCGACAAGCGTGCCCCGTGGCGCCTTTGCGTGGGTGACAGAAAAGCTCAAACAATCTGTTGCCGTTCCCTTAATTGCGACTAACCGCATTAACACCCCTGAGATTGGTGAGCAGATTATCGCCTCTGGTCAAGCTGACATGGTGTCGATGGCGCGGCCTTTCCTTGCTGATCCTGAGTTTGTGAATAAGGCTGCGGCGAACACGCCGGAGCTTATCAACACCTGCATTGGCTGTAACCAAGCTTGTCTTGATCATACTTTTTCCCTCAAGCGCGCAACTTGCTTAGTGAATCCTCGCGCCTGTTATGAGACTGAAATCAACTTCTTACCCACAGCCAATAAAAAGCGTATTGCGGTGATGGGGGCAGGCCCTGCGGGCATGGCGTTTTCTGTTTATGCCGCTATGCGAGGCCATCACGTTGTCTTGTTTGAAGCGAAATCTGAGGTGGGTGGTCAGTTTAATCTCGCCCGTAAAATCCCTGGGAAAGAAGAGTTTAACGAGACTATTCGTTATTTCATTAACCAAATTAAGCTGCATAAGGTGGAGCTGAGATTAAACACTCGCCTCGATGCCAGTGTGCTGGCGACGGAAAAGTTTGATGAAGTGGTAATCGCCTCAGGCGTTGTGCCGCGTGATTTAGTCTTACCCGGTTTTGACGACCCACGGGTGGTCGATTATCAAAAAGTGCTCTCGGGTGAAGTGACTGTCGGTAATACGGTGGCCTTGATTGGCGCTGGCGGTATAGGGTTCGATATGGCGCACTTTTTGTGTGAGCGCCAGTCGAGCACCTTGAATCCCGATAAATGGCTGCAACAGTGGGGCATAGATAAAACTTACCTGCATGCAGGCGGCCTAACTGAACCTCATTCCGACAATACAGATCATCGTAAGGTGTTTTTACTGCAACGTAAAACGTCGAAGATGGGCAAGGGCTTAGGTAAAACTACCGGCTGGATCCACCGTCTTGTGCTTAAGCAACATGATGTGAAGATGAAAACGGGCGTGAGTTACGATAAGTTTGATGATGCCGGACTGCATATTCGCGTGGGTGAAACCGCTGAAGTGCTGGCCGTTGATAACGTCGTTTTGTGTGCTGGGCAAGAATCGAATCGCACGTTAGTGGATGAGATGAAAGCGACGGGCCTGCCTGTGCATCTGATTGGTGGCGTAGATGTCGCGGCAGAGCTTGATGCTAAGCGTGCAATCCGCCAAGGCGCTGAACTGGCAATGCGTTTATAGAAAGTCGATAAGCCTTACGTTTTAAGCGTTAAGTATTCAATGTTAGATCCTGAAAGCCTGAACCTGTGTTCAGGCTTTTTTGTTTTAGTTTGTTTGTGTGAATGCATTGAAAATAGAGAGAAGGGAGAATAGTGGGTTTTAAAACGTTTGGTATCTAATGGCGCGGATTGAATAAGGCTGTATTGAAAGGGTCTGTTTGTCTTAAAGCTACTCTTTGTTTAAGAGATACTCTTTGTTTAAAAGCTCATTTTTGTTTTAAAGCGATTTTGGGTTTTAACGCCACATCTTGTTTAAAGCAGCTTATTGAACAATCGAGTCTTGCCGTTATGAGTCTTCAAACACTGCCTGTTTTTGCGTGCGTGTGTCACTTGCTACATTTTGTGTTTGCTTTGGCTTAGCCAAACTGGCTTTATTCTGATGAGATTGACACGCATAGGTGACCACAGCTGCACCTTCAGGTGACAAGTCCAGCTCTAAATCTTCGGTAGGCACACAGCAGCAGGGCAAACATTCATCATGTTTGAGTTCGGCTAAGGGTTCGTTTAAGTAGCTGACTTTTCCGCTGATGACCCGTGTTTTGCAGGCACCGCAGAAACCGTTGCGACATTCTGAGAAGATTTTGACTTTTTTGGCTTCGAGCGCTTGCAGCAAAGTGCCTTGTTGCTCGGTAAAGAGCAACACAGGCTGACCTTGAAGGCGCACGATTGGTGCCTTCGCAAACAGGTTTTGTGGCCGTTTTTTTGATGTCACTGTTTTAATGCCATTTTGTAACGTCACTTTTAAGTGTCTTATAGATCGAAGTCGAGGAACTCATCACCATCAACCGCGGAGTCGATTTGGCCGACAAGGTATGAAGAGACTTCAACTTCCTGTGGTGCAACTTGCACTGCATCGCTTTCTAACCAGTTTTTCATCCAAGGTAATGGATTGGTAATTTCTGGGTATGGTTGCGGTAGATTCACCGACTTCATGCGTTGATTAGTAATAAACTCAACGTATTGGCACAGGATCTGTTCATTCAAACCTATCATAGAGCCGTCTTTGAATAGGTATTTTGCCCATTCTTTTTCTTGCTCTGCGGCTTTGAAGAATAAATCGAAAGCTTCCTGTTGGCATTCTGCAGCAATTTCACCCATTTCGGGATCGTCTTTACCGCCTTGCATGATGCTTAAAATATGCTGAGTGCTGTTTAAGTGTAAGGCTTCATCACGGGCGATTAAGCGAATAATTTTCGCGTTACCTTCCATGAGCTTACGTTCAGCAAAGGCAAATGAGCAGGCAAAGCTAACATAGAAACGAATGGCTTCTAGGGCGTTGACTGACATCATGCACAGGTACAAGGCTTTTTTCAGGGTGCGGGTGTTGACTATGACTTCTTTGCCATCGATAACATGGGTTCCTGCACCGAGTAAATGGAATATCTGAGTCAGTTGGATCAAGTGATCGTAATAAGCGGCGATATCGGTCGCACGGCTTAAGATTTCTTTGTTCACAACGATATCGTCGAAGATCACTGAAGGATCGTTAACGATATTACGAATGATGTGGGTGTATGAGCGCGAGTGAATCGTCTCAGAGAAAGACCAAGTCTCAATCCAGGTTTCTAATTCAGGCAGTGACACCAGCGGCAAAAAGGCCACATTGGGCGAGCGGCCTTGAATCGAGTCGAGTAGGGTTTGGTATTTCAGATTCGAAATAAAGATGTGTTTTTCATGATCAGGCAATGCACCGTAGTCAATCTTATCGCGACTGACGTCTACTTCTTCCGGGCGCCAAAAGAAAGATAACTGCTTTTCTATCAGTTTTTCGAACACTTCATATTTTTGTTGATCGTAGCGCGCCACGTTGACCGATTGACCTAAAAACATAGGTTCACGGGTGGCATCGTTGGGTGTTTGACAGAAGGTAGAGTAGGCCATGGTGCTATTTTTCCAATGGATAGGGATCCACTAAATAGGGATCCCTATACTTTTTATTTGTAAGAGCCGCGTTAACGTTAAAGACTAGATTTTACATGCGCCGCCGGCGCAACCGTCATCTTCTTTCTCTAAATTGGTGATGTCATCGTGTGAATCCGACGCACCATCGCGAGTGTTATGGTAGTAAAGCGTTTTAACACCTAACTTGTAAGCATTGAGCAAATCTTTCAGTAGGGTTTGCATTGGCACTTTACGGCCTTCAAAACGTGAAGGATCGTAGTTAGTGTTAGCCGAAATCGCTTGGTCAACGAATTTCTGCATAATACCCACTAGCTGTAAGTAACCGTCGTTGCTTGGCATTTTCCACAGCAATTCATAGCTATCTTTCAGTGTATCGAAATCTGGTACCACTTGTTTTAGCTGACCGTCTTTGCTCGATTTCACGCTGATAAGGCCACGTGGTGGCTCAATACCATTGGTCGCATTGGAGATTTGCGACGAGGTTTCTGATGGCATTAATGCCGACAGCGTTGAGTTACGCAGGCCATATTGCTTGATATCGCTACGCAGTGATTCCCAGTCTAAGTGCAATGGTTCGGCACAAATTTTATCCAAGTCACGTTTGTAGGTATCAATTGGCAAAATACCTTGAGAGTAAGTGGTCTCGTGGAATAACGGACACGCACCTTGCTCTTTGGCTAAGTTCATTGAGGCTTTCAGTAAATAGTACTGAATCGCTTCGAAGGTTCTGTGGGTTAAAGCGTTCGCGCTACCATCAGAATACTTCATGCCGTTTTTCGCTAAATAGTTAGCGAAGTTGATCACGCCTATGCCTAAAGTACGGCGATTCATCGAGGCGATTTGCGCGGCCTTGATAGGGTAATCTTGATAATCCAATAAATTATCCAGTGCGCGTACGGCGAGGTCGGCTAATGGCTCAATATCAGATAACTCTTTGATAGAACCTAAGTTAAGTGCTGACAGCGTACAAAGCGCGATTTCACCTTCTGGATCATCGATGTTGTTCAATGGTTTAGTCGGCAGGGCGATTTCAAGACACAGGTTAGACTGTCTGATCGGCGCGACTTTTGAATCGAACGGGCTGTGAGTGTTGCAGTGATCCACGTTCTGAATGTAGATACGGCCCGTTGAGGCGCGCTCTTGCATCATCAGTGAAAACAGCTCAACTGCTTTTATCGTTTTCTTACGAATGCTGCTGTCTTGCTCATATTGCACATATAAACGTTCGAATTCGTTTTGATCTTCAAAGAAAGCATCGTACAAGCCAGGCACGTCAGATGGGCTAAATAAACTGATGTTTTCGCCTTTGATCAGACGTTGATACATGACTTTGTTCAACTGCACACCGTAGTCTAAATGACGGATACGGTTGTCTTCGACGCCGCGGTTATTTTTCAATACCAGCAGAGATTCGACTTCTAAGTGCCAAATAGGGTAGAACAGGGTCGCAGCACCGCCACGCACGCCGCCTTGAGAACACGACTTCACTGCGGTTTGGAAATACTTATAGAAAGGTAAACAACCTGTGTGGAAGGCTTCACCACCACGGATTGGGCTACCTAAGGCACGAATACGACCGGCGTTAATACCGATACCCGCACGTTGGCTGACGTATTTCACGATAGACGAAGCGGTCGCGTTGATAGAATCTAAGCTGTCACCACATTCGATCAGTACGCAAGAGCTAAACTGACGCGTTGGGGTGCGCACACCGGCCATAATTGGCGTTGGCAGCGACAGTTTAAAAGTTGATACCGCGTCATAGAAATCTTTAACGTATTTCAGGCGCGTCTCTTTTGGATAACGGGCAAACAAGCAAGCTGCGACCAAAATGTAAAGGAACTGCGCGCTCTCATAGATTTCGTGGGTCACACGGTTTTGAACTAAATATTTGCCTTCAAGCTGTTTTACCGCAGCGTAGGAAAAATCCATATCGCGCCAATGGTCGATATAGGTATCCATCACATCCAGCTCTTCGCGGGTGTAATCACTTAAAATGTGTTGATCGTATTTACCCAGCTCAACCAATTTAGTCACGTGAGCATACAATGCGGGCGGCTCGAACTGACCGAAGGCCTTCTTACGCAAATGAAACACCGCTAAACGGGCAGCAAGGAACTGATAGTCCGGTGATTCTGGAGAAATTAAATCCGCCGCAGCCTTGATAATGGTTTCATGGATAGCTTCGGTTGGGATGCCATCGAAAAACTGTAGGTGCGAGCGAAGTTCAACTTCCGAAACAGAAACGTTTTTTAATCCCTTGGCTGCCCAAGTAATTACGCGGTGTATTTTTTCGAGATCGATATTCTCACGATCGCCACAGCGTTTTGTGACTGTCATAGTGCTATTCATTTGGAGATAGGCCTTGGTTCTTATATGTATTTAGGTGAGCAAAATCACCGTACGTATCCTTGTAAAACAATCAATAATCGTCCCTTAAATACAGCTGACTGGTTACAAACGAGTCAATTAAGCGGCGAGCTTCTAGTGTGTCTGATTGTTACCTATACACAAGATATGGTGTTTTAAATTATATGGGATACAAGATAGTGAGGTTTGCCCCTATTTGCAAGTCTGAATTCAGGGGACATCTTGTGGATAACGTGAGGATAAAATTTTGCGTTAGTAACGACTAACCTTGAAGCTCAATTTCAGGTTAGCGTGTCACACTCATGGGGGATTTTTAGGCGATCTTTTCTTTAGATCGCGATCGCTCACGAGTGCCGATCTTTTATCCGCCTGACTTTTTCCGTGGGTCATAAATAGTATGCTGACACACTGATGTTCGTCAGTGAAGTTACGTATTGGATGCCTTAGTCTTGAGCATTGTAGGCGCTGTTTTTGGTTGATGTTGTTAAGCCAATGCTTCGATTAGTGCTTGATGTAGCTCAGTTGGGCTCGCAAAATACGCGTGCGCTGGCCATTGCAACGGCTTGTCGTTCACGCCCAGATAACCCCATAGGGCCACGCCGCCTAACATGCCAGCAGCCTTGGCCGCGAGCAGATCTCGCTCGGCATCCCCAAGATACAAAATGTGCTCAGGTGCGCAGTTTAGTTGCTGTGCACCTAACAACATAGGTGCTGTGTGGGGTTTTGGGTGTTTGGTCGAATCGCCACTGATGATAACGGGCATACGCAAGTGTAAATTCAGTTTTCGCAATAAGGGACGGGTAAACCGGGCTGGCTTGTTGGTGATCACCCCAAACGGCATCTGCGTTAACTCAAGCCAATCGAGTAATGCCGCTATGCCTGTGAATAGCGCACAGTGATCGCCATTTATACGCTGATAGTGGGCGAGTAGCCCTTGCTGAACTTGAGACCGAAGATCTTCTGCCGCATCAGGGATCGCGGCATCGACTAAGGCAAAACTGCCGTGGGATGCGGCGTAGCGCATGGCCGCTAACGGCTGCGCGGCGATGCCGACATCTTGAAGACTTAAATTGAGGGCTTGCACCAGATCCGGCGCGGTATCGGCTAAGGTGCCGTCGAGATCGAACAGTACGCCTTTGATCTGTGCCAGACTCATATTAATCAACCTTACGCGTCGCTATCATGTAATTCACATCAACCTTAGGCGTGTACTTAAAAATGCTCGTCAATGGGTTGTAGCTTACCCCTAAGGCATCGGTACAGATAAGATCGGTATTATCTACTAGCTCAATCAGCTCCGAAGGCTTAATGAATTTTTTATGCTCGTGGGTGCCAACTGGCAGCATTTTTAGCAAATATTCCGCACCTAAAATGGTGTGCACGTAGGATTTAATGTTGCGGTTGATGGTGGAGAAAAACACATGACCACCGGGTTTGACCATGTCACAGCATGCTTTAATCACAGATTGTGGATCGGGTACATGTTCGAGCATTTCCATGCAGGTCACCACATCGTAATAGGCTTGATGATCTTGGCTGTGGGCCTCGGCAGTATTTTTTACATAATTAATGCTCACGCCCGTTTCGAGGGCATGTAGGCGGGCGACTTCTAAGGGCTCATCACCCATATCTAAGCCATCAACCTCGGCGCCGATGCGGGCCATGCTTTCAGACAAAATGCCGCCACCACAGCCGACATCGAGCACTTTCTTGCCGAAAATACCGCCAGCGGTTTGATCGATATAGTTTAAGCGCAGCGGGTTTAATAGATGCAGCGGCTTAAATTCGCCGTTGAGATCCCACCAAGTTTCGGCCATACGTTCAAACTTTGCGATTTCCTGTGGGTCTACATTGGTATTCTGATGCATGCTATTACCTGAAGAAGCTGTATTGTGCGGCTATTATAACGACTATGTTTGATAAACAAAGTGCTCGACTGAGCTAAGCCCTTGTGGTTGAGTGAATTTTCAGCAGTTATCTGCTTTTATGTTAATTGTTGTGCTCCGTATCGACCTTTTACTTTATCCCTTTGACGATTTTTCCTCATCGTAAGCCGTGAATTTCAACGCTTGTTTATCGCACAAACGACCAAATTGACAGTGTTTTCATCTATTAAGCCACCAGACTCTCAATTCGATAATGATAGGTCTGGCGACATTAAATAACTGTGTTAGAATGCCAAATCACGTTTTTGGGCTAGGCAATGATACGGATTATACGTTGTCGGCTATTTTTCAGGGGAACGAGCAGTTTATGACTGATCTGGCATCATCTATTTCGCCAATTAATATCGAAGACGAACTAAAGAATTCGTACCTTGATTACGCCATGAGCGTTATCGTGGGACGTGCATTACCAGACGTGCGCGACGGCTTAAAGCCGGTTCATCGCCGCGTTCTGTTTGCCATGAGTGAATTGAAGAACGATTGGAACAAGCCTTACAAAAAATCTGCCCGTGTGGTCGGTGACGTCATCGGTAAATATCACCCCCATGGTGATTCTGCTGTTTATGACACTATCGTCCGTATGGCCCAGCCATTCTCACTGCGTTACACCTTAGTAGACGGCCAAGGTAACTTCGGTTCGGTCGACGGTGACTCAGCGGCGGCAATGCGTTATACCGAAATCCGTATGGATAAGTTAGCTCACCAATTACTAGCTGATCTTGAAAAAGAGACAGTGGATTTCGTCCCTAACTACGACGGCACAGAACAGATCCCAGCTGTATTACCTACACGCGTACCTAACCTGTTAATTAACGGTTCATCGGGTATTGCCGTGGGTATGGCAACCAACATCCCACCACACAACCTAACGGAAGTAGTGAAAGGCTGTTTGGCATTGATTGAAGAACCTTCACTGTCGATTGAACAGTTGATGGAATACATTCCAGGTCCGGACTTCCCCACTGCAGCGATTATCAATGGCCGTAAAGGCATTATTGATGCCTATAAAACTGGCCGGGGCCGCGCGATCATGCGTGCTCTGGCAGATGTGGAAACCGAAGATAATGGCCGTGAGCGCATTATCGTCACTGAAATCCCGTATCAAGTGAACAAAGCCCGTTTAATCGAGAAGATTGCCGAGCTGGTTAAAGATAAAAAGCTTGAAGGGATCAGCGGTCTACGCGACGAGTCTGATAAAGACGGTATGCGTATCGTTATTGAAATTAAGCGCGGTGAAGTGGGCGAGGTTGTACTCAATAACCTTTATGCTCAAACACAAATGCAGTGTTCTTTCGGGATTAACATGGTGGCCCTGACCAATGGTCAGCCTAAACTGTTTAACCTTAAAGAAATGCTCGAATGCTTTATTCTGCATCGCCGTGAAGTGGTGACGCGTCGTACCGTATTTGAACTGCGTAAAGCCCGTGAGCGTGCCCATATTTTGGAAGCGCTGGCGGTTGCACTGGCTAACATTGACCCGATTATTGCACTGATCAAAGCCTCACCCACGCCTGCGGATGCCAAAGTGAAATTGGTTGAGCAAGGTTGGGAATTAGGCCACGTTCAAGGCATGCTGGAAAAAGCGGGCGATGACGCCGCGCGTCCAGAGTGGTTAGAGCCACAATACGGTATTCGTGACGGTCAATACTTCCTGACTGAGCAACAAGCTCAGGCCATTCTGGAACTGCGTTTACACCGTTTGACCGGTCTTGAGCACGATAAGATCATCGCCGAATACGAAGAACTGCTCGAATTTATCGCGGGTCTGCTGTTTATTTTGCGCAGTCCTGAGCGTTTGATGGAAGTGATCAAGGAAGAATTAGTTCAAATCCTTGAAGAATATGGTGATGCGCGCCGTACAGTGATCAATGCCAACGAAGTTGATATGAGTCTTGAAGACTTGATCAACGAAGAAGACGTTGTGGTAACACTGTCGCACTTAGGTTATGCCAAGTATCAACCATTGACCGATTACCAAGCCCAGCGCCGTGGTGGTAAAGGTAAAGCCGCGACGAAAGTGAAAGACGAAGATTTCGTCGAGAAGCTGTTAGTTGCCAATACCCATGACACCATTTTGTGCTTCTCTGATTTTGGTAAGATGTACTGGCTCAAAGTGTATCAACTGCCATTAGCGAGCCGTACGGCCCGTGGTCGTCCAATTGTTAACTTGTTGCCGTTATCCGATGGCGAGCGCATTACTGCGATTCTGCCAGTACGTGAATACGCGGCGGACAAGTACATCATCATGGCGACCTCACACGGTACTGTGAAGAAAACCGCACTAACTGCTTATAGCAATCCACGTGCAAACGGTATTATCGCCGTTAACCTCAAAGACGGTGACCAACTGATCGGTGTCGATATCACTAACGGTGATGACGAAATCATGTTGTTCTCGAACGAAGGTAAAGTGGTTCGCTTTGGTGAGAAAGTTCGTGATTCTGAAACAGGCGAAGTGAAAACCGATCCTGAAACTGGTGAAGAAGTCTTGTCCTTACGTCCTATGGGCCGTACTGCAACAGGCGTTCGTGGTATCCGTTTAGAAGAAGGTCAGAAAGTCGTGTCGCTTATCGTACCCAAAGGCGATGGCGCGATTCTGACTGTGACTGAAAACGGCTACGGTAAACGGACGCAACTGTCTGAATATCCTGCGAAGAGCCGTGCGACTAAAGGTGTGGTTTCAATCAAGGTGAGTGAACGTAACGGCGCTGTTGTTGGGGCTGTTCAAGTCGGTCTTAACGACGAACTGATGCTCATCAGTGATAAAGGTACCTTAGTGCGTACACCTGCGAGCGGCGTGTCTATCATTGGCCGTAACACTCAAGGTGTAACGATTATCCGTACTGCGGGCGACGAGAAAGTGGTCGGCCTACAACGTATCGACGAAATCCAAACTGAAGAAGATGAAGTCGAGCTGGATGAAAACGGTTTACCGATTGTTCCTGTCATTGTCGAAGGCGAATTAGCCGACGAGGCGCTTGAAGAAGCGCTGGATGACGAAGAAGAGTTGGACGAAGATGAAGACGAGCTTGCTGATGATGAGCAAGACGAAGAGTAATTAAGTGTCATATTAACGAGCGTCCAATTGGACGCTCGTTTTTTTAATGGCATTGATGTTGATAGCATTGTTCGTTTTAGAATGGTTTCGTATTTATCAATACCTACATCATGGTTGGGATTAAGGAGAGTGTCAGTGAGCGCGATTTATAATTTCTGTGCTGGACCTGCAATGTTACCCGCAGCGGTAATGAAAAAAGCACAACAGGAATTACTTGATTGGAATGGCCAAGGCGTTTCCGTGATGGAAATCAGCCACCGAAGTAAAGAGTTCATCGCGCTTACACAACAAGCCGAGTCCGATTTACGTGAACTGATGCAGATCCCCACAAATTACCATGTGCTATTTATGCACGGCGGTGGTCGTGGACAGTTCTCCGCTGTTGTGAATAATTTTTTAGGTAATCATGGCCGAGCCCTGTATTTAGTCAGTGGTCAATGGTCATCTGCCGCGTTAGCCGAAGCACAAAAGCTCGTGGGTGAAGCGCAGATTGATAGCTTGAATATTGTTGAAAAACACAATGGACTCAATGCGGTTGTCTTACCTGATTTACATAAAATCGATGCCGATTATCGCTATGTTCACTATTGCCCTAATGAGACAGTAGATGGTATCGAAATTTTTGATGAATTAGACTCACCTTGGCCAATTGTTGCCGATTTATCGTCAACCATTATGTCACGTGAAATCGACGTCAGCCGCTACGGTTTGATTTACGCTGGCGCACAAAAGAACATAGGTCCATCGGGTCTGTCGATAGTGATAGTGCGCGATGACATGTTAAAACTGCCGAGTTTACCGCAGTCGTCCATCATGGACTATCGTTTAGCCGTTGAGCATGATTCTATGTTCAATACACCGCCAACCTTTGCTTGGTATCTCGCCGCTGAAGTCTTTGCTTGGCTTAAGTCCATTGGCGGCATTGCGAGTATTGCAAAAATTAATCAACAAAAAGCGCAGATGTTATATCAATGCATTGATGGTAATGCTTTCTACCGTAATGGGGTTGTTGCAGCGAACCGCTCACAAATGAACGTGACTTTCCAATTAGTCAACGAAGCGCTCGATAGTGAGTTCCTAAAGCAAGCCCAAATAGCTGGGCTCGTTGCCTTAAAGGGTCATCGTATCGTAGGGGGTATGCGTGCTAGCCTCTATAATGCAATGCCACTCGATGGTGTAGTTGCTTTGGTCAAGTTTATGAATGAGTTTGCAAACAAACATAGCTAGGCTTAGCTGTATTGAGTTACTCATTAGCTTGCGACGCTTAGCGTCTAGGCTTTTCTGCCTGAATATCAACGTTATGCTTATTGAATGTTGATCATCAGTTAGCCATCCCAAAAGCGAATGCTCAAATGCATTCGCTTTTTTGTTAGCTTTAATTTATCGACAATGGCGTTAAGCAAGATGACGTTGAGACCAGATGCCTTCAAGAACACTCGCTGTGAGAAAGCCTGTGAGCTGACGCGCATTACTGAGTAAGATGCTGGGTTAGTTGTATGTTATTGTTTATCATAATTAAAAGAACGTATCTTTAGATGCGTATACACGATAAATCAATAGGATGTCACCGATGGATTTGGCCAAGCTTTCGCGGATTAGTATGAAGCATTTGATCACTTTGCATGTGATGCTCGATACCTTGAGCGTAACCGCCAGTGCCGAACGTTTATGTTTAAGTCCCTCATCCGTCAGTAAAACCTTAAGCCAGCTCAGGGACAGTTTAAACGATGAACTGTTCTATCGTAACGGCAACTCACTGGTAGCAACCCCATTGGCAAGACGATTAGGGCCAAGCGTGCAGCAGATGATCAATGATATGAATCAGATCATGAGTCAGGATGCGTTTAACCCTGCACATTTTGAGGGGCGTTTTTCGCTTGCGATGCGCGAAAGCACCTTTGAACTGCTGGCCGCCAAGCTCAGCGCCCATATTCTGAGCTTGGCTCCTAATATCCGCCTCGATATTTACAGCAAAGACAATATTGGTTTTGATGGATTGCTTAAAGGTACATTAGACTTTGTGCTGTTACCCCATGATCTGAGTCAACCTAATCCTCTTCAAGACGATCTGGTGTGGGAAACCTTGTTTAGCGATGAAATGATCTGCCTGATGAATTCGTCCCATCCCTTGGCAAAGCAGCGAAACATCAGCTTTGATGATTACCTAAGTTACCGCCATATTGGCATTACCGATACGGATCTCAGTACGCCTTTTTTTGATATTTTGCTCGCCCAACAATCTAAAAAACGGGCCGTCCCCATTTCGGTCCCAGACTTTGGCAGTGCGGCGCTGAAGAATCCCCTGATGATTTACAAATAAATCATCAAATTAGGGTGGAAGCGCATCTTGTTGCATGATCAAATGGTTTCGCCAAAAACTACACTTGGACAACAAGATGCGCGAAGCCAATATCCTACAACATTCTTTACACCAATACTGCCCAGAACTTCACCTAAAACGATTAAACAGCTTGATGCTGGCCTCTAAGGCACTGATTGAATGTAAGACACTGACCTTGACTGAGTTAGGTCGAAA